>JBFKTF010000009.1:0-25520 GCA_041636435.1 Thermoplasmatota archaeon | reverse complement strand
CTACGAAGGCCAACCGGTCACTTACATCACCGTCTACAACGAAGATCCGATGATCTACACGGGCATGGTGCCGGTGCCGTTGCCCGTCGGAGCATGCGTGCAGACCCCGCCTGAATTCAACCTGGGGGTGTGCGGTTGACACGACCGATTTGGCTCCTGGTCGCGTTGCTTCTTGCGTTGCCCGCCGCGCACGCAGCCATCAGTTACCCCGAGGCCATCGACCCCGCCGGCGACGGCAGCAATCTCGGAGAACCTGCGGACATTCCCTCGCGCCTGGACTTGCGCAGCGTGCAATTCCGCCCCCATGGACCGGAGCAATACCAGGTCGTCGTCGGCGTGGCCGATTTGATTGCATTCGACGCTCCCGGCGCGTTTGCTGACGGCACCACGTACCAAGCATGGTGGGTGTTCTTCAGTGCCGCAGGGCACGACTACCACTTGGACATCAGCGCCGACGCCGACGGCGATGCCTACGCCCAACTTCGACCCACCGACGTCGAGATGGGGTACGGCGACCACCCACGATCGGACCACGAAGACTATCGATTCGACGACGCGCCGGTGGAATTGGAGTTCGACGAGGCCGCCGACAAGATCGTCGTCACCTTGCCCCGGGAATGGATGCTGACCCGCCCGGCGCCCGGCGTCGATGGCGAATCCGTTTCGTTCGGGCCCGGCACGGTCTTCCAATTGACGAAGGCCGTCAGTGCTCAAGGGCAGGGCGGCATCGAGCCATCCGCCGTTGGCATCACCGCCAATTGCGGGGCCTGCTTTGGCGCCGACGCGGCCCATGGCAGCCTCCCATACGTGATGGACGCACCAGAGGCCAACCCTTGGCTCATCGCGAGCGCCGGTCCCGACACCGTGACGGTCGTCAACCCGACCAGCATCCCCCAGGTCTTCCCCATGGTCCACGTGCTGGGCGCCGAATCCGTGGCCAGCAACCACACCATCCCTGCGGGCGCCTCCTTCGAGATGCCCATCCAACCCGGCGCCCTGGTGCTGGGCGCGGCGTTCCCCGTGCAGTGGGGTGGCGAGGTCACCGCGAACCGAACCCACGAGGTTCTGATGCGGCCGGCCTTCCATTTGCATGGCGCCGGCTCCACCCTGGATCCGGGGGTCCTTGCCCCGGACGCTCCCTTCAGCGTTCTGCCGCTGGAATCCAGCGTGGAGATTGACGGCGTCACCAGCCTGGGATCGTGGACCACGCAACCACTGCACGCACCAGCCCACCTAGTCAACGCCGAGCTGACGTTGCCCATGCAATGGCAGGACGCGGAAGGCGCCCGACTCGTCATCGATGTGGCGGGTCAACGGGTCGAGCAACCCCTTCCAGCCGGCAGCGGCGACGAGACCCTCCGCATCACCATCCCCCTCAACGCCAGCCTCGCACCGGGCGATGCGTTGCGCGTGGACGCCTACCTTGTGGGTGAATCTGGTTCCGCGACCCTGCGCCTGCACGGCGACTCCCCCGAGGCGATGTTGCTCGTCGACGCACACCTCGAGGCGTGGCTCGGCGCCACCGACGAGGCTGGGCACTTGCTGCTGCCTTTGCCATTCCATTCGAGCCTGCCCCACATGGGACTCAACGGCACCGCCAACATCGTCCAACTCCCCGCCGGCATGTTCCTGCACGTGGTGCGCCCCATCGGCACCAGCATCGGCATCGAGGGTGCAGGCTGGGCCGCATCGGTTCCGCTGGACGAATCGCTGCTGCCAAGCCAACCTCCCCAACCCGAAGCGCCGGACGCCGAGCCGCCGCTTCCCGACGTGCCCGATGTGGACCCCGACCCCGTGCTGGGCGAGGAACCACTCGATTCGGAAGCCAGCGGACAAACCACCGCCCCCGGAAGCGGCAACGCCTGGATTGCGGGGGCCTTCGTCGTCTTTGGTTTGGTGGCCGCCTACGAGGCGACCGTCATCACACGCAAACTGCGCAGCCGCGCGGCACAACGCGCCCTGGACGCGCCCCACATCGACGGCGTCATGCTGCGCAGCCAAGCCGCCCAACGGGCCATGGGCCGCAGCCATTCCAAATCCATCACCATTCGATGCGAGGCATGCAAGACCGTGCAATGGCACGGCGATGCGCCAGAATGCGTTGAATGTCGACACCCACTTCCCATGAAGGTAGCCCCATGACCCTGACCACCTTGGATGTCCCCGTCGCCACCGCCCTAGTGGACAACGACGGCACCATCGCCGACCGAAACGAACGCTTCGAGCGCATGTTCCCGCACGTGGACCGCATCCCCACCGAAGGTGCCTGGGGCGATGTCTTCACGCTGGACCACGGTGACTGCGTGGTGGAGTGGGACAATGGCACCTGGGTCGTCAGCCACACCGCCGTCGACAATGGCCGCGTGATGAGCCTGGTCCCCGTGCCCCGGCAGAAGAACGTCCTGGGCGACATGTTCGACCGCGTCGACACCATCCTGCAACGCCTGGACATCCTGCAAGCAGGCGCCGACCACCAATGCACTCGCATCGAGGACGCCGTGCGCGGCACCAAGGATGTCGCCGACCAGGTCTACCAAATCAACGCCAGCACCGACAAGGGCCGGCAAGCCAGCAAGAACGGCATCGCCGAAGCCGAGGACGGGCGCCGTGCGGTGCGCTCCGTCGTGCGCCGAACCGGCCACGTCCAAGACTTCGTGCAAGCCCTCGATGGGGGCATGCGGGACCTGCGCCGGCAATTGGACGACATCGACCGCATCATCCACAGCATCACGCAGATCAGCCACCAGACCCACATTCTGGCATTGAACGCCGCCATCGAAGCGGCACGCGCCGGCGACGAAGGTCGAGGCTTCGCCGTGGTGGCCGAAGAGATCCGCAAACTGGCCGGCAGCAGCCGCGAAGCCGCCGACCAAATTGTCCGCATCACGGGCGACCTGACTGGCCACGTCGGCGGCATGCTTGGGCAAATGGCCACGGGAAGCCGCGACGTCAAGGAAGCCCAAGATGCTGCATCGGAGGCCCTGGGTAGTCTGGAAGCCATCGTCGAAACCAACAAGGCCATCGACGAAAGCGTCGAAGAAATCGAGTCCCTGACCGACAAGCAGATGCTGGGCGTGCGCGCCATCCTGGCCGACATCGACGACGTCGCCGCCACCGCGGAGCAATCCACAGAGAACCTGGAACGGTTGCGGGACCTCGTCGACCAGCTGCGCACCGTGGGCCATGCCTGACGTCGTCATCGACGTCGGCAACCGCCGCCTGCGATTGCCGGCCAACGAAGCCGGGCACGTGATTGACCTGGAACGATTGTCCAGGCTGAAGCTGCCGCAGCGCCACGTGGTGGGGCTTTGCTCGCACGATGGCCAAGTCATGCCCACGATTTGGCTCGGTGATGGCGACCTGCCCACCACGGGCATCGTGACCACGTTCCGCGGTGGGCCCGTGGTCGTCGCGGGACGCATTGACATGGGCGACGAAGGCGAGCCACTGATCGACGCTCTGGAGGCCGCCCTTGCCTGATTTGCATGCGGTGTTCCGGCGCGAGGCCGACGAGCAGCTCTTGGGCATCCAAGATGCCCTGCTCCGTGCGGCCGAAGGCGACCATTCGCGTGTCCAGGCGGCCTTCCGCCTCGTCCACACCCTGAAGGGAAACGCCGCCATGTTGGCGCTCCGGGAAGTCGTGCAAGCCGCCGGCGAGTTGGAAGAGGCCATCATCGCAGGCGACGTCGACAAGATGCTCGACGCAGCCAGCGCCTTGGCCACCGCCATGCCCATGGACGACCATCGCCAAGCGCCCGCGGCGCGCGTGGCACAGGTCGTGGGACTGGATGAATTGACCAACGCCGCCAACGAACTCACCATCCTCCGCAACCGCCTCCTATCCGGCGGCGACGCCCAAGCCATCGACGGCATCGTCGACCGCGTCTATCGGGGCGTCATGTCGATGCGCTTGCAGCGAGTCGCCCCGGTCTTGGACCGCGTCCGCATCAGCGCCATGGAAGCAGCCCGCAAGTTGGGCAAGCGCGTTCGTGTGGAAGTCGAGTCCGGCAACGTCTCCCTTGAACGAGATCACTTGGGTCCGCTGTCCGAGGTGTTGGGTCACTTGGCGCGCAACGCGGTGGACCATGGCATCGAACCCGAAGGCGCGCGCCGCGAGGCGGGCAAGCGCCCGACCGCGACGCTCCGCGTGGCATGCCACCTGGACGGGGAGGACGCCATCATCGAGGTCCGCGACGACGGTGGCGGCTTGGATACCGCGAAGCTGGCGGCCCTCGCGCCGGGCACCAGACCCGACGAAGCGATCTTCCAATCCGGCGTGTCGACGCGCGCGCACGCCACCGAGACCAGCGGCCGGGGCGTGGGACTGGATGCCGTGCTCCACACGGTCCAGGGGCTCGGAGGGCAAATCCAAGTGGACAGCCAGGCCGGACTGGGCACCACGTTCACCATCCGCGTTCCCCGTCGCCTGACGCTCGAGTCATGCCTCATCGTCCACACGGACGAGACCTGGCTTGTGCCGGTCTCCCGCGTCGGCCGCATCGAAGCCGATGGGCGCACCATTCTCGGTGTCGACGGTCAGGCCACGCAGGTGCATGCGGTCGGTGCCATCATCGCGGTGCCGGTGCAGCCCGTGCCCACCTGGCTCGATGCCCCCCATTGGCTTGGGTTGGCCATCCTCCCCGATGGCCGGCCGGCACCCGTGGTCAGGCTCGCTGCATCCACCGATTGATGGCTGCGTCAATTGCTTCGGGGCCATCCAACTTGTCCACGGCCACGTCCGCGGCCGCCGCGGCCTCGGGGTGCGCCGAAATGCCGATGGTGAATCCCTCGAACCCTTCGGAGCGCAAGGCCTCCAACAAGGCCGCCAGCTCACCGTCCGGCAGGTGCGCATCCAGCACGGCCAGATCGGCATCGGCATGGCTGCGGGCCTCCGCGATGCTCGCCGCGCAGGCCACCTCATGGCCCTGCAGCGACGGCAAGCCTTGCAGTACCATCATCTGCAATGGGGCGTCCTCCACGAGGAGCACCTTGGCCATGCCCCGTCATGGCAGCAGGGCCCCATAGCCCCTGCCCCTCACCGCCGCCAAAGCGGAGGCCCCCGCCTATAAACGGTTCAACCGGTGGATTCCCATGGAGCCTCTTCGCCAGGTCATCCTGATTGAGGACGACGCCGACGCCACCCAGTTGGCGCAACAAATTGCCGACGACTTCGGCATCGACCTCATCGTCTGCGCGGATGGTCGCACCGGCCGCTTGGCCATCGAAGCCAACCCGGGCATCGGCGTCATCACGGACCACGACCTTCCGGACATGGCCGGCGCCGACCTGGCGGACATCTACCCCGACCGCGACGTCGTCGTCTTCACGGGCCACGACATCCCCGGCACCGTCCCCAAGCCGCAGGACCCAGACCGCTTCGAGGCCGCGCTGGAGCTGCTCATCGACGCGATGGCCCTTGTCGTGCCGCCGGACGAAGCCACCGTGGATCGACTGGCCGAACGCTTCCCCGGCGGCGTTTCCCGGCTGCAATCCTTCATGGAACGCATCCTGGCCACCTGTCCGCGCGTGGCCGAGGAATTGGCCAGTGGTGACGTGGAGCGCATTGGGCGCATCTGCCACGAGTTCAGTCCCAGCATCGGCATCGTTGGATTCCAAGGGCTTGCCGCGACCCTGCGCCGCATGGAAGTCGCATGCCGCGATGGTTTGGAGGTCGCCTCTGTGGGGCGCATCCTGGCGGGGCGCATCGAGCGACTCCGCATCCCGCTGGTCGCGGTCGCTTAGCGCATTAGGTCGACGCTGCACACCATCTCCACGGCGATGGCGTCGTGCATGGCGGAATCCGTCGCGTCGAGCTGCTCTTGCGAGACGCCGAATGCTTGCAACCGGTCGATGCCACCCTGGATGAGGGCATCGTCGACCTTGAGACCCAGCGCATCCGTGAACAATTCAATGGCGGCTTGCCGGTGTTCGCCCATGGCGACCACGATGCCTGCGGGGGCTTCGTCTGGCACGCCCATGTGGTCGATGGCGTCGCGGATGGTGCGCCGCGCAGCGAGGTACCGCGTGAACTCCACTTCGGGTCGATCCGCTCCGGCGCGTCCCTCGTTGGCCGAGCGGGTCGCCATGCGGGCCGCGGCCACGATGTGTGGCATGCCCACCACGCGGTCGGCCCGCACCACTTGCAGGGGTGCCAGCCGGTTGGCCTTCTTGGCAGTGAACAGGATGTCGTCGAGGCGCAGCGGGCCCAAGACACCCGTAGCGGCCACTTGCTGTTCGGCGTCGTCGATCATGGCTTGAGCCCCCATTGCGCCAGCCCTTGTTGGCCTTGCTTGTCGTCCTCGGGCGGTGCGGGTGCCTCCGCGGGCCCGTCGGGATTGCCCCCCACTTGCTTGAGGACCTCGCGGGCCAGCTTCTCTCCAAACCCGGGCAACTGCGCAATGCGGCTCACCGGCGCCTGCTTGAGCGCGGCGGGCGTGTGGAATCCGGCGGTGAACAACGCCCGGGCACGGATGCGGCCCACGCCTTTGAGGCGAATCAGAGGCAGCAGTTCGGCCTTGACGCCCTTTTCGAGGCGGATGGACAAGTCGCCAATGGGCTTCTGCCAATCCGGTCGCAGCGCGCGGGCCAATTCCCGGAATGCATGCATCATCCACTGCGCGGTGTCGATGCGCATCCGGATGTCTCCGGGGCCGATGCTGTAGCGTTGCTCGATCTCTTGCTGTGGGCGCTCCTCCATCCAATCCAGCAACAGCCGCGCGGTCTTGACGTGGCTGAACGCGTCCTCCAAGTCCTCGTCCTGGATGAGCAGGTTGGGGAACATCTCGTAGTACGTCTCCTGCACCCAGCCATCCGACTGGCGCAGGTACAACGGGTAGATGTCCGGGCAGCCGGCGATGACATGCAACACGCCGATGTCGCTTGGCTCCACGTCCCCATCCAACGCCTGCCGCATGCGCAGCGCCGAGAGCGGATCGATGTACAAATCGCTGGTGCGCTTGCCAAACAGTGTCGCCTTGATGCGGCCGCCATCGCGCTCCACGAAGCCGTTCTCTTCCAGGAACCACAGGGTGTCTTCCAGTCGGTCGCGGATAATCCACGACTCGGTTTGCTGCGCCCAGAACGTGTGCTGCAGGAACGCGTTCAGGGTCTCCTCGGAGTCGCAATAGCCGCCCGCGATGCTGGCCAACGAATGGATGCGCAGAGCGGCGTCGGCGGCCAGCTTGCTGCTGACCGGCTCGGGTTCCCCGCGCAAGTACTCCTCCTCGAGGATGTCCTTCATGTCGGGGTCCTTGGCCAGCAACACCGCTTCACCGTACGGGTCGTAGCGGGGACGCCCCGCGCGCCCCATCATTTGCTTGACCTCCATGACGGGCAACGGCACGTTGCCTTGTCCCGCTTCGAAGCGCCGCATGTCGCGGATGATGACGCGGCGGGCGGGCGTGTTGACACCAGCAGCCAGGGTCGGCGTCGCGCACAGGACCTTGAGTCGCCCCGCGCGGAAATTGGATTCCACGAACTTGCGTTGCTTGGCGTCGAGGCCCGCGGTGTGGTATGCCACGCCGGCCTTGCAGAGCTTGGCCAGCTTCTGCGCCGTCGGGCTGGGGTCTTCGCCACCCAACAACTCTTGCACGGCTTGCTCGAGGGTCTCGAGTTCGCCCTGGGACAGGTGATCGCGGACGACGCCGCCCAGCTTGACGGCCTGGGCTTCGGCGCTGCGGCGCGTGCTGACGAAGACCAAGCATTGGCCTCCTTGGTCGATGGCGTCCTCCACGAGGCTGGCCACTGGGTCGCCAGCGCCCTGCAATTGGCGGGGCTCGTGGCCAAGGAAACTGAGGTTGTCGGGCAGGTACGTGCCGACGCGGAGGTCCACGGGGCGCCACTCGCTCAGGATCAACTCCGCATCGAGCCATTGGGCCAACTCATCGGCGTTGCGGATGGTGGCGCTGAGCCCAACGATTTGTGCCTCCGGCAACAGCGCACGGAAGCGGCTCAAGAGCACTTCGAGCGTCGGGCCGCGGCCGGGGTCGTGGATGAGGTGCATTTCGTCCGCGACGATGCAGCCAATCTTGTCCACCCATGGCGTGCGGTGCCGGAGCAAGCTGTCCGCCTTTTCGCTGGTGCAGACGATGATGTCGGCGGAGCCCAACTTGGGGTCCTTCTCGTCGAGGTCGCCCGTGGCGACGGTGACGCGCAGCCCCAGGTCTTCGAACTGTTTCAGCTCCTCGAACTTCTCTGAGGCCAACGCGCGCAAGGGCACGATGTAGAGGCTCTTGCACTGCGTGGCGAGGTAGCGGTGCAGGATGGCCAAGTACGCCACCAACGACTTGCCGCTGGCCGTTGGGATGCTGACCACGACGTTGCCGCCGTCCTTCAGCGCGTTCCACGCTGCCTCTTGGGGCGGGTACAGGGCGTTGATGCCTTGCGCCTGCAGGATGCGCGCCACGGGGGGCGCGATGCCAATGTCCTCCAGGCCCACGAGGCGGCCAGCCCGCCCGGGCTCATAGGGGTGGCGGAGGGTCAGCCGAAACGAGTGTAGCCCAACGCCGCGACCGTCGCGCCCAGGGCGTTGTAGTACAGATCCAGCATCGTGTTGGTGTAGTATCCCTGGTCCACGGTGCCAAGCCACGCGAAGTTGGCAAACTCGTACAACTCAACGAACGTTCCACCCAACACGGTCAGGCCCACGGCGGCCAAGACCACGATGGCGCGTCCTTGGATGCGGGGGGCCAAGAGGTGCGCCATGATCACTGCGAAGGCGGCGGCGCCCAGGAAATGGACCACGTTGTCCCACCATGGGAAGGCGTAGTAGAGGCCGTTGGGGCCACCGACTTGATGCAAACCGCTCAGGCTGCCGCCAAGGTAGTGCATGCCGATGGGGATGCCGGCCCACGCCACCAGGCGGCCCGGCACACGCCACCCGTGGCGCTTGGCCAGGAACCAGAAGGTGCCCGCCACGACGATGCCGCACGTGGAGTACCAGGCCCAGAGCCAGTTCTGCAGGCGGAGGTTGAGCAGCAACGCGGCCCCGGGCAACACGAACCACAACCACGCCCAGCGCGGCATGTTCACATGCCTGGCCTTGGATGCGCTGTGCATGCGTTGGGCCTGGCTCTGGATTCCCGCGGCGGTCTTGCCGCTGTGGTGGAGCGGCGAATTGGGGATCTGGGCCTTCGAGTCCCCGGTGTCCCACTTGGTCTGGGATGAGGCCAGCGGCGCACCGTCGGGCCTCGAGGCGCCCTTTGCCGGCGACGCTTGGTGGCGTTTGTTGGCGCTGCCCGCGGCGCTTGGGTCTTTGGTGTGGTGTTGGGCCTCGCTCATGGGCAAAGGCCCGTCAAGCTCGCGGTCCACGTGAGCGCGTAATCGAGTCCTTGCGGGGCGGCGTTGACGGTGCTGATGGAGGGCCCCGCCATGAGCGGGCCCTGCATGGTCTGCGCCCGCACGTCGTCGCCGGTGGGGCTCCATGTTTCGGATTGCGGGCCGGTGGATGTCTGGAATGCTTGGTTTTGATATCGGAACCCGCCGGCGTCGCCCACCCCGATGCCCAGGTCCGCGCCGCCGTCGGGGCCATTGGTCCAGGACAGCTCCAAGCGCAGTTCCTGCAATCGCAACAACCACTGGGCCGGGTCCACCCAGGCAATCTCGTGGGGAAACCATTGGGCATTCTGGAAGCCCACTTGGCCTGGCCCATCGATGGTGCCCATGAAGGATCCGTTGCTGGTTGCTGGGTAGAGCACCACCCGTTGTTCGTGGCCAAAGCACTCGGTGGTGAAGCCATCCCGCGAAGCGGATGCATGGGTCCCATTGGCCACTTGGGCGTGGCCGTTGGGGTCCGTGAAGACGTCGTCGGGCAGGATGTGGACACCGGCCAATGGTTGCCCGTCGGGGTCCATCGCCAGCACGTTCCGCACCGCCTTGGGGGCTTCCTCGACCTCGCCCCGATCCTGGGCCAGGCAACCGGACAACAACAGGGCCAACGCCACGGCGGCCAGGCGACTCATCGACGCCTCCAGGCAATCAGCAGCGCCACGGGCACGGCAAGCCAGCCGGCTCCTGGGGAGCCCACGTCGGCGCCACCACCGGAGCCACCGCCACCACCGGAGCCGCCGCCCCCGCTGGATCCTCCGCCACCGGAGCCTCCGCTGCCCCCACCAGAGCCGCCGCCCGCGCCGCCGCCACCGCCGCCGGAGCTGCCGCCCTCATAGGAGCCGCTGCTGCCTTCGTACGCCACCGGCGCCGCGACGAACGTGGTCGCAATGATGAGGGCCACGAAGCCGATGACGAGGCCGGCAATGCCCAAGCCGCTGCGCTCGTCGCCGGGACTCTGCACGATGGCCACGATGCCCAACACGATGGCGGTCAACGCCAACAGCGTCGCCACGGGCAACAAGGGGGCCGTGAACAAGGCCAAGATGCCGGTCACGAGGCTGGCGATGCCCAGGCCGTCGTTGCCGCCGCCTTGCTGCTGTTGCTGCATGACGATGATGGTGTCGCTTGCCGGGGCCACGGGCACCGCATCCGGGTCGTGGCCGCACCGGCGGCACACCACGGCTTCGCCTGGCTGGAAGTAACAGACCTTCTCGCACTCGGGGCACTTGAAGTAGCGACGCTCGCCCGGCAACGACGCCCCATCGAGGGGACGCTATTTGGAGGCCCCGCTACGCCTTCTTCGGGTGGCGCACGAAGACGCCTGGATATTGACGGGGAGGGCTCAACACCGCGGGCCAGTGGCCGGATTCCTTGTCGCGCAGGTAGCCCACGCCGCCCGGAAGAATGGGTGGGGGGTCGCTGCTGCTGTACAAGTACACGCGGGCGTCGGGCAGGCGCTGGCTCAAGTCGTCGGCGAGGGCCAGGCCATCGCCGTCGGGCAACATGCGGTCCACGAGCACGATGTCCGGGCGCGCGCTGGGAATCGTCTGCGCTTCGCTGATGGTGTGCACGGTGGACACAATCTCGAAGCCGGAGGCGTTCTCGAAGATGCCCTGGATCAACCGCGCCTTGGTCTGGGTGTCCTCGACGATGGCGATGCGCTCCATCCAACCCTCAATGGGGGTCCATCGAGGATGAACCTTACCCCATGGGGCGCGCGTGTTCAGAACAGCGGCAACAGGAAGAGGCGCACCAGTCCCAGGGTGCCCGCGACGAGGCCCATGGTGCGCAGCCGCTTGTCGTGCAAGTCGACCGCGCGCAGCACCGCGATGACCGCGAACAACACGCCCACCATGGCAATGATGGCGGGGACTTGGATGGGGCCGAAGTAGCCGAAGCCCAGCAGGCTCCTCCATAGGGTCCAGGGCGTGTAGCCCACGACGATGCACACCCAGGCGGTCACCAACGTCTTGTCGATGCCCGGTGTCGGTCGGAGGCCCGGTCCGGGTTGCCCTTCGGCGCGTTGGCGGAGCTCGTCGTCCACGCGGCGCCCACTCCGGCCCGGTTCTTGACTCTACAGGTGCACGCGGAAGCCGCCGATGCGCCGGCCCCGGCAGTGGTTGATGGGGCGGTCCACGTATTGGGCCAAGGCGTCCTCATCGACCCAATCGTTGCGGACGGCCAACTGGGCGGCCAAGGTCTCGGCGACGGTGGACGAGCCGCCGCTGGCCTTCACCGCCACCACTTCGTTGCTCGGGCGGTGCAGGACGACGTAGACGCCGGAGGCGCCCACCTTGCCGATGCAGCGGCCCTCCGTGGCTTGCATGAGGTCGGTGCAGAAGCGCTCCTTTCCGGCCACCAGAAACGGGTGTTTCCCCATGGCCTCGAGGCAGCGTTTGCCCACGTCGTGGCCATGCAGCCATTGGTATGCGCGCCCCAGTGCGTCGATGCCGGCCCATGGCGTGGGCAGGGTGCAGCCATCGGTGCCCAGCGACGGTGAGGGGATGCCGGCTTGGTCGAGCAGCCCCAGCAGCCGCTGCTGCAAGGGGTGCTGTGGATCGGTGTAGTTCTCGGTTGGCCACCCTTCGGCGACGCAAACCGCCAGCATCCCCGCGTGCTTGCC
This sequence comes from Thermoplasmatota archaeon, assembly GCA_041636435.1. Classification (GTDB taxonomy): domain Archaea; phylum Thermoplasmatota; class E2; order JACPAO01; family JAHFTW01; genus JBFGSX01. The sequence goes on along the minus strand of JBFKTF010000009.1, from coordinate 13,570 downwards.
GCTGCAATTGTTGCTCAGCGGGCGGTCGCCGCCCAAGGCGACGCTGTGCTTGGTCATGGGGGGATGAACGCCGCAGCGCAGCGCCGATTCGTCGAGCCCCGCCGAGGACAGGATGACTTGGGCCAGGGCCATGTGTTGGGGTTCGCCGGAGTGGCTGGCGCAGGCCAATGCGATGGCGCGGTCATCGAGACCGAACCGGGACACGAGGCGCGCAAACGGGATGGCTTGCAGCGGCTTCAGGGTGGAGCGCCAGTAGGTGGGCTGGGATGCGTCGCCCCACTCGCGCAGGGACGATCCGTCGGCGTCGAGGTGGACGGCGTGGGCTCGATGCATTGCTTGCACGCGGCCGTCGCGCACTTCTTCGACCAAGATGGGGCCGTCGTCCACGCAGTTTCCAAAGGGGGAGAGGGGAAAAGGAGTCGTGTCGGCGCAGCGGTTCGTCGGGTCCCATGGCCCAACGACCCGTGCGACGCCAGTTCAGGAGAGGATGCTGCGGGCGATGACCATGCGCTGAATCTCGTTGGTGCCCTCGAAGATTTCGAAGATCTTGATGTCCCGCATGTAGCGTTCCACCGGGTAGTCCTTGGTGTAGCCGTTGCCACCATGAATCTGCACGGCTTCGATGGTGGTCTTCATGGCCATCTCGCTGGCAAACAACTTGGCGCGGCTGGCGGCGTGCGTGAAGCGGTGTCCTTGGTCCTTCATCCAGGCGGCCTTGAGGTACAAGTTGCGGCCCGCTTCGATGCCGACGTCCATGTCGGCCAGTTTCCATTGGATCGCTTGGTTGGCTGCGATGGGTTGCCCAAATTGGTGGCGTTCCTTGGCGTAGGCGACGCTGGCCTCGTAGGCGGCGCGGGCGATGCCGACGCTGCCGGCGCCGGCCATGATGCGGCCCGTGTCCAAGGTGGCCATGGCGATCTTGAATCCGTCCCCGGGCTTGCCCAGCATGTTTTCCTTGGGGACGTGGAGGTCCTCGAAGAACAACTGGTTGGTGTAGCTGGCGTTCAGCCCCAGCTTTTCCTCGTTCTTGCCCACCGTGAAGCCGTCGCTCTTGGTGTCCACGATGAACGCACTGACGCCGCGGGCGTCCTTGGAGTCGGGGTCGGTGCGGGCAAACAAGATGCACGTGTCGGCCACGGCGCCGTTGCTGATGTACACCTTCTGGCCGTTGACGACGAAGTCGTCCCCGTCTTGGATGGCGGTGGTCTTGAGGCTCCCCGCGTCGCTGCCGGCTTCTGGCTCCGTGAGGGCATAGCAACCCAGCTTCTTGCCGGTGGCGATGTCGGGCAGCCATTGCTGCTTCTGCTCCTCGGTCCCGGCCAGCATGATGGGGCTGGCGGTGAGGCTGGCGCAGGCGCCGAAGATGACGGAGTGGCTAGCGCAGACGGCGGCGAGCTCCTCGGCCACCAGGGCGAAACTGACGGAGTCCGCGCCCGGGCCACCGTATTCTTCGGGCACGGTGATGCCCAGCAATCCCAATTCGCCCATGCGCTTCGTGGTGGCCTCGGGGAAGGAGTGTTCCCGGTCGTGCTTCTCCACCACGGCAGCGATCTCGGTCTGGGCGAACTCGCGGACCATGTCGCGGATCATGCGTTGGTCGTCGTTGAGCTGGAAATCCATCCAAGGCGGCGATTCAACGGGGCGTGTATGAAGGCGACGCCTCAAGCCAATGGGTCGCCCAGGGTCGGCACGGGTCGAATCAGCTCGGGGTCGTCGTTGGCTTGGTTCCCGACGCGCGCAGCCACGGGGTGTGCGTCCAGCACGTCGCCGGCGGGGCCGGCCAGGGAGCGCAGCGTGTGCGGCGTCGCGCCTGGCTCAAGCCACGCATCCACGTCGACGGCTTCCAGCACCACCGGCATGCGGTCGTGCAACTTGGCCATCAAATCGTTGGGTGGGCAGGTCACGATGCTGACGCAGGGCGTCTCGTCGCCGCGATGCGCGCGCCACCCGGAGACGCCCGCCAGCAGCATCGGCTCCCCGTCCCGGCGGTGGACGTAGAACGGCGCCTTGCCGCCCGCGTGCGTGCGCCATTCGTAGAAGCCGGTGACCGGCACCACGCATCGTCCATCCTCCATGGGTTGGCGCCACATGGGCGACTCGAACGCGGTCTCGATGCGGGTGTTGAACACGTAGCGACCATCCAGCGGAAACGCCCATTTGCGCATCTCCAACGATGGCGTGTCGCCGACGCGCCGGGCCACGGGCACGGTCGCACCGGGGTTGATGTTGTATCGGCTTTGGGCGACGGCGGGTTCGGCCACGGCGGCCGCGTACGCTTCCTCGTCGTCCAACCAGGACTTGACCCATTGCTGCATCTTGGCATCCCATTGCCAGACGATGCGCCCGCACACGGCCACGCCAACGCAGCGCGCGCCTTCAGTCTGCCGCGAGGGGCGCCGGCGCCACTTGGCGCACCACGGCGGTCAAGCGGGCCGCCGCGACCGCATCCCGCAGGTCATCGAGCAAGCGCTGTGCCGGGAGGGTCCCCACGGCGAATTCGAACCGGACGGTGCATAGTCCCGAGCCGAAGTGGAACTCGGCGCGCTGGGCGGTGTCCCGGTGCTTGCGAACCACTTGGTAGAATGGGTGGTCCACGACGGGGCCGATGCGTTGGAACGTCGTGCGGGCTTGGAACATGCGGCGACTCCATCGGCGGTGGGTCGAGCGCGCACGATAACGCCACCACAAGCGGCACAGCGTCCAAGCCAACACGGGGCGCGGGCCGTGCAGTGTCACATCGGCTACAAGCTGGTCGTCGTCGGATGCCTCCAAGTCGACCACGTAGGTCGCTTCCACGTCGCGGTGCTCTCGCGTGACGTCCCCCAAGATTAGGCCTTGGGCGTTGAACTGCGCAGCGAACACCTCCACGCATGGGAATGGTCGGCGCGACGGATGAACCCTGTGTTGTTCCGCTTGCCAAGCTCAAGCGAACGTGGCGCGGCCCACGACCCGTTGCGGGGCGTTGTCCACGTGCCACACGATGCCCACATCGCCGGGCGCGACGACCAGGCCCTTTTCCAGGGTGCCCTCGACGGTGGCTTCGGTGCCGGGGCCGGGTGCATCGGCGTCCAGGCGCACGGGCACGAACTGCATGCCAAGGCCCAGGTGCACGACGGAACCCGCAGCGAGGGTCTGCTTGCTGAACGGGCTGCGGCGCAGCGTGAAGGAGACCTTGTCGCCCGTCTTCAGAGCGCGCAGGTCGGCGTCGGCGGGGGCCAGCACCATGCCGCGGTCCAATTGGTCGGCCTTGGTGTTGCGCAGGGCCAAGCCGACGCGGTCGCCCGTGACCGCTTCGGCCACGTCGACGTCGTGGCATTGGATGCTGCGCACGGGGCAGATGACCTTGTCCGGCCACGCGTACAGCGTCTCGCCCTTCTTCAGCACGCCTTGGCGCACGACGCCCAAGATGACGGCGCCGACGCCCTTGACGTCGAAGTGGTGGTCGATGGGGACGACCACGTCGCCGTCCTTGGCATCCTCGGGGGCTTGGGCCACGTGGGCGCGGACGGCGGGCCAGTCGGCCTCCGTCTGCACGGGCCACGATTCCAACGTGGTGCCCTTCAGAAGGGGCTTGAGTTGTTCCGGCTGCAAGTAGTTCTGCAGCACGATGATGCCGTGCGCGATGCCGGCGGCGTCGGCGGCCAGAATCTGCTCACCCACTTGGGCATTGATTTCCGAGACCACCAGGACCGCGGCGTCGGCGCCGTTGACCGAGTAGCTCAGGCACTTGATTTGGTCCGGGTAGCGGGCCGGCACCATCGTGGTGACGTCGCGTCCGCTGTCCTTGAAATCGTGCAGGTGGATGTCGCTCTGGGTGCCGACCTTGCCCAGCTCCTTGCGGGCATCCAGGTCGCCTAGCAGACATGCGGTGACGCCGGCCATCGAAGCCGCCGACTCCGGTCCCCTCCATAGCCGTGCCGGACGCAATGCATATCCCACGGCCCCCGAGTGGACGGTTCGTGGAAGAGGTCGAGTGCGCCGAATGCGGCCACCGCTATGACTCGCAATCGCAGACGTTCTGCCCGCGCTGTGGCAACCAATCCACGCGGCGGGGCGTCACCCCGGCGGCGTTGCAGCCCCAGCGCTTTGATCCGCGCCGACGTCGCGTCCAGTTTGCGGGCCTGATGCTCATCGCGCTGGGCGTCGTGAGCCTCGTGGCCTTCGGGGCCGTGGCCGCCTTGGCCCACACCTTCACCCTGGCCGACAGCGTCGAGGTGCTTGGCGGCCAACCCGGCGGCCCATTGGAGGTGGTCTTCACCGACGACGGCACCCCTGTCGAGGGCGCCACCGTCTTCGTGGCCTGGGCGAATGGCAACGCCACCGGCACCACCGACGCCGACGGGCGCTACAACACCACCCTGGGGGAAGCCCAGGCCACCCTGCGCATCGAACACAACGGTACCGCCTGGACGCGGGACGTCATCGCCCTCGAAGGCATGCCCCTCGACGTGGCCATCGACCGCAACGACGCGACCACCAGCGACGACACCCTGGCGCCGTCGGTGCCGGTCAACAGCATCCGCGGCCTGGCCGGCTTCTTCGCCTTCGCCAGCCTGTTCGTCGTCATCGGCGGCGTGGCCGCCTTCCGCCTCAAGGGTCGCAGCCTGGCCATCGCCGGCGCCGCCGCGGGCTTGCTGCCCGTGTTGATCCTGGTGACGGCGGTGCCCAACATCGCCTCGATGCTGTTGCTCATCGTGCTGAGCATCGCATTGTTCTTCATCTGGCAGGCGCGCAGCCTGTTCCGCTGAAGCTCAGACCGTCAGGGTCTCTTCCAGCCCGCACTCGGGGCAGACGATGGCCAACGGCTCGTCCTCCGGGCCCTTGGCGCGGAATGCGGCGCTGCACTGCGGGCACTCCACGTCCACGACGCGCTCCACGATGCCACCGCCGCCGTACTCGGCGGGCAGGGTCTCCACGGCGTCGCACTTGGGGCAACGAATCTCCGTCGGGTGGTAGGGGTCGCGTTGCTTCTGGAACCCGTGGCCACAGGAGCACGTGATCTTCAGCACCGTCTTGGGGATGGCCTGGGGGCGCTTCCAGGGCAACACCGGCGTGGAGCCACCCTTGGCGCGGACCTCTTCCCGTTCGCGGCGGATTTCTTCCAAGCCATCCACCTTGGCGCGCCAGCGCTCCTCGCGCAGGCGCTGCTTGCGGTCGAAGCGGCTGCCGGCTTGGTAGGACTCCTTGCGGGCCTTCTCCAACTCGATGAGGAACTTCTTGTCGTTCTCGAGGCCCACATCGATGTCGATGCCGTGGTCGAGGTTGTCCTTCTCGTAGCGCCAGTACCGGTTCATGCGGTCCTGGGTCCAGCCAATGTAGAATGCGTTGCCTGCAATCGGCACCAGGCCCAGCAGGCACAATGCCCACGTGGGGCCGTACGCCAGGGGCTGGTCGGTGTGCAGGTCGTTGTTGATGTGCTTCGTCGTGCGGCACTGCACGATGAAGGGCCCCACGATGGGGAGAATCAAGAGCAGCTTGTTGAGCTGGTGGTTGGTGCCCAATGCGGCGTGCCCGTCCAACTCCTTGTTCAGGCGGTACAGCCAGATGCGTCGCGTGATGCCGAAGCTCAACACGTAGTACAGGACACGCTTCCAGACAACGCGGTCCTTGCCGACGAAGACGACGCGCACACCGTGACGACCTCGGGGTCCCCTATGAACGAATCGGACCACCGCCGGCAGGCGCGGCGGGCATCGTGGCCGGCCACGTCCACAACCCTTAAGCGACCTGCCGGAAACCAGCGCATATGGAATCCAGGCTCCTGTTGGCCGTCGCGTTGGTGGCCGTCTCCCTGGCCGGCTGCACCGACGACGCAGGCGACACCACCGATGGCGCGATCAAGATCAACACCATCCCCGAGGACCCCTCCACGGAGGCCGTTGTCCTCGATGCCACCGTCACCGCAGACAGCTACTCTTGGAACATGGGCGACGGCCGCGGCAAGGTCGAAGGCAAGACCGTCGAACACGTCTACGGCGTCACCGACGGCACCTTCAAGGTCGAACTGACCACGACCACCGGCGGCGAAAGCAAGACCTGGGCGCCCCTGCAATTGGTGCTCGGCACCGGCCAGAACCAGGCTCCCTCCTACAAGCTCCAGATGGACTGGAACTGGGTCCAGGTTGGCGAGGACATGACCCTCAGCGCCGCCGCCAGCACCGACCCCGAAGGCGACCCTATCCTCCTGCAGTGGTTCTGCCAGAAGAAGAGCGACATCGCCTTGGCCGGCGGCGGCCACGCCCACGGTGGCGCCGGCGGCGTCCAATTCGGCACCGGCAGCGCCGCCGTCATCCCCGTCGAGGTCCTCAACGGCACCGGTGTCCCGGCCGCCGACAAGAGCATCAGCGGCGACTTCTGCAGCGGCATGGCAACCACCACGTACGAGGAAGGCACCGGCATCAGCGGCGCCTTCACCGAGCGCGGCATCTACGAGGTCACCATGCTGGCCAAGGACCCCGGCCACCCCGGCGTCCCCGCCACGACCACCATCTACGTCACCGATGAGCCCCGCGCCAACGGCACCGTGAGCCACAGCTTCACTGGCACCATCGAGCGCGGCGCCCCGCAGTCCGCCGATGGGCCCCTGGCCACCGCCGGCGACCGCACCCACATCCACGACCACGACTTCAAGATCCAGTACCCCATCCTGAGTGTCCAGGCCAGCCTGAGCCACGAGGGTGGCGCCGGCACGGACATCCAGTACGAGATCCGCAAGGGCGACTCCTCCAAGCACGGCCCCACGACCGAGGCGCTGGACAAGGGCGAGGGCTTCCTCAGCCCCGGCGACTACACGGCGTGGGTCTACCTGCGCGCTGGCGTCAACGTGGCCTACGACGTGACCGTGACGTACGAGTACATCACGGACCCCGCCAAGCTGTTCGAAGCCCCCGGCGGCCACTGAGCACCGGTCGCATCGGCGACCCGCCCAGCGTGAGCCATGCGGGGCGGCCGACGTGCCCGGCGACTTGGTCATTTACCGACCATCTCCACAACCCTTTTGCCTCCTCGTTCCACCTCAGCGGCCATGCGCTCCCTGATGGTCGCCGGCGTCCTGCTCGTCGTTGGCCTGTCCGGCTGCTTCGGATTCGACCCGGCCGGTGAGATTGACTACGTCCCTGGCCAAGGCTGGGAACCGACAGACAACCACGTCCAACTGAAGGCCAGCGTCGTCGACTGGGTCTTCCACGAAGTCTTCCCCGGCTTCCACGCCAACCTGTGGGCCTTCTGTGTGGAGGCCGCCGACCCCAACGACCAGTACAGCGTCGACGCCGTCGAGTACTGGGGCGAAGTCGCCACGGACGGCGTGAACTCCCAAGAGTTCAGCAACCTCGAAGGCAAGTGCAGCGTCCCGGCGCCCACCATCCGCGTCAAGCAAGGCGACTTGGTGACCGTCGAATTCAGCCACAACCACTTCCACCGCCACACCATCCACTGGCATGGCCAGCACCTGCCCTGGAAGATGGACGGCGTGCCCGGCGTCACCCAGGAAAGCGTCGGTGCCGGCGAGAGCTTCACCTACGAGTTCCGCGCCGCCCGCGCAGGCACCCTCTGGTACCACTGCCACGTCGACACCCAATTCCACGTCATGCAGGGCCTGTTCGGTCTCTTCATCGTCGAACCCCAAGACGACCGCTGGGAACCCAAGGACATCGACAAGGAATACAACCTCGTCTTCAGCACCCTGCCCCGCCGCCACGTCCAGGTGACCGAGGAGACCATCACCAACCCGCACAAGAACCACGGCCACGCGCCCGGTGAGTGCGGTGCCAGCGGTGTCGTCGGCTGCCAGAACCCCGCCGTCGACCTGAGCCCCGACAGTTGGCTCCTCAATGGACGCAGCCAGCCGTTCACGGTGCAGGACAACACGACGCTCATCAAGGTCACCGAAGGCGAACGCATCCGCCTCCGCATCCTGAACGCAGGCGAGACCACGGAGACGTTCCACACCCACGGCCACGACATGCTCGTGACGCACATCGATGGCAACCCGCTGCATCCCAGCGCCCGCTACTACGTCGACACGCTGCCCATCCACCCGGCCAGCCGCTTCGATGTCGTGCTGGAAGCCAACCTGCCCGGCCTCTGGGTCGCCCACACCCACGTGGACGCCCACGTCACCAACAGCCACCAAGCCCCCGGTGGCGCCGGCACCATGATCGTCTACGAAGAGACCCTGGCCGAAATGGGTGCCATGCGTCCCTTCGCCGACGGCGCCGAACTGTTTGGTGGCCAACCCTACGTCAACCCCCTCATCATCCCGCAGGACGTCCGCGTCGGCGGCACCGAAGAGATGCAGGGCTTCGACGTCCAGAACCCCACCGGCTCCGGCAGCGACAGCGTCAGCCTCCCCTTCGAGGTCACGCTCCCCTGCGCCGTCAACGCCGTGTTCCTCAACGTCGACTACGACGCCCAGTTCGCCCACCCGCAGAACGATGACCTGACGCTCACCGTATTCGACGGCGACGGACGGCAAATCTACCAGGACACCGACTTCGAGGGCAGCGCCGACATCCGCCTGGATCCCGTCACGCAAAACGCGGTGACCTGGGTCAAGGGCGACGGCGTCTTCCGCGCGGTGCTGGGCGGCCAGGTGGGTCAAGGCACCGTCAGCTTCGACATCGCCGTCGACTACCACGCCAAGGAACTGGACATCTACTCCGATGGCCGCGTCCTGAAGGGCACCGACTGCGACCCGCAACTGCGTGTCTTCGACCCCATCAAGTTCGCCAAGGACAACGGCTACTACCCCCAGTAAGCCCCTTGACGGCCCTCTTCCCCTTCCTCCACCAGGCGGCACTCCGCCTCCTGGAGACTCCATAAGCCTTTTACAAAACGCCGGCTGGCAGCAGCCTGCTTAGGGGCCCCCATGTATCGCATCATCCAGATGAGTGACACCGTGCGCATCCCGCCGGAGCGCATGACCGACGAGCTCAACGCCACCATCAGCCTCCTCGTGCAGGAGAGCTTTGAGGGTCGCCTCACCAAGGGCCACGGCATCACCGTCCTGACCACGAACGTCCAACCGGACGGTCAGGGCAGCGTCATCCACGGCGACGGCGCCATCTACCAGAAAGTCACCTTCGACGCCCTGGTCTTCAAGCCCGACAACCAAGAGGTCCTCGACGGCATCGTCGCCGAAGTCGTCGAATTCGGCGCCTTCGTCCACATCGGCCCCTTGGACGCCCTCGTCCACATGAGCCAAGTCATGAACGACTTCATGACCGCCGACGTGCACAACGAGCGCCTGGTCGGCAAGGAATCCGGACGCTTCCTCGATGTGGGCGACAACGTGCGCGCCCGCGTCGTCACGGCCAGCCTCAACGAGCTGAGCCCCCGCGAATCCAAGATCGGTCTCACCATGCGCCAACCTGGCCTTGGCAAGTTCGAGTGGATTGAGGACGACCGCCACCGCGCTCGCGAAGGCGAGGCCGCGGCCTGAGGTAGATTCCCATGATGCGCGCTTGCAAGACCTGCCACTTCCTCGCCGACGAGGCCCTGTGCCCCAACTGCGGCGACCCCATGAGCAAGAACTGGTCCGGCATCCTCACCGTCGTCGACCCCTCCAACAGCCAAATGGCGGAGGCGATGAACATCGAGAAGCCCGGCTCCTACGCCCTCAAGGTCCGTTAGCATGACCCTGACGCTCGAAGACAAGCTCCCCAAGCCCGTCCAGGCCCTGCCCGACGACGCCAAGGCGATGTGGGTCGACGAGTACAACAAGGACTTCGGATGGCGCTGCTCCGAGAGCCACGCCGAGAAGGCCGCCTGGAACGTCGTCCGCCGCCACTACCGGCTCGACGGCGAGTCCTGGGTCAAGGCCTGATGGCCTCGGGCCTGCGACCAGACCAGGCCTACCTGCTCCCAGACGACCTGCGCCCCGCGTTCAGCGAGCCGTGGGGCCCCGTGGTCGACACGGACGCCCTGCGCCTCATGCTGCGCGACGACGACGTGGTGCTCGCCGTCGGGGACGTGGTCAGCACCACGCTCCAGGACATCGGCATCACGCCCAAGCTCTTCGTCTGCGACTACCACACCCAGCGCGGCCACGACGAGGAATTGCAAGCCCGCCTCGGCGACTGGGGGGACCAGGAGATCCGCGTCGACAACCCCGCAGCCAGCATCACCGCCGCGGCATGGGATGCCGTCACGACGGCCCTGGCCACCGACGGCACCACGCGCATCGTCGTGGACGGCGAAGAAGACCTGCTCGGGCTCCCGTGCTTCCTCGAGGCCCCCGAAGGCGCCATCGTGCTCTACGGGATGCCCAAGCGCGGCGTCGTGGTGTGCCACGTGGACGCAGGCCTTCAGGCCCGCATCCGCCGACTAGTTGAAGCGATGCATCCCGCCTGAGGCCCCAGTCGCCGGCCATTGGCCGAAGCTTGAAGTAACACCGCCGAGCCTAGGATACGTGATGCAAGTCGAAGTCAACAAGACGACCGAGACGCTTGGACACGTCCTGCGCGAGACCTACCGGCTGTACCGCCGCACGCACCTGGCACACTTCAACGTGCGAGGCCCCCACTTCCCGCAGCTCCACGCCATGTTCGAGGAGCACTACCGCGAGATGTGGGCTGCCCTCGACGTGCTGGCGGAACGGATTCGTGCCTGCGGCGGCGACGTCATGCCCGAATGGTTCTACAGCGAAGCCGGCAGCCTCGAAAAGGACGCCAGCGCCATCGTGCGCGGCTTGGCCGCGGACCACCGCACCATCAGCACGCACCTGCACCAGCTGGAGGAAATTGCCAGCGACGCCGGCGACACCGCCACGGAAGGCCTAGCCACCGATCGCCGCACGGCACACGAGCAATTTGCTTGGATGCTGGAAGCGACGGCCGAAGGCCTCTAGGCGGCGCGCGTCTCCTTCTCCCGTTCTTCTTAGGCCCTTGCCGTCAGGCGGGCGATGGTGTCCCGCCATTCGTGCATGCGGCGCTTGTCCAACCAATGGACGCCTGCGGGACGCATCAGCGGCGCCTCGGTGCCCGTGTACACGAACACCTGGATGCCGGGGTGGGCGTCCCGTAGCTGCGCCGCAATGCTCCAGCCGTCCCCATCGGGCAATTGGCGATCCAGCAGAATCACGTCGACGCGGTCCTCCGCCAGCCACGCCCGCGCCGCATCCAGGCTGGTCGCCTGCTTGGTGACGTCCGCCGGCGACAACGCCCGCTCGATGATGCGTTGCTCCACGGCCGAATCCTCCAGCACCGCCACACGCAGGGTCCTCTGCTCGTGGTGGACGGCCAACACCATGGCGTGCAATGCCGGTCCAGGAAGGATGCTCATCGCGACGATACGGGGCGCGGGCCACTTGAATCCTCGGCGACGAATCCTCGCAGCACCCCGCCGGAGGGCGCCGCGCCACCACGCCGCTTATATCCCTCCTGGACTCGGCCCACTTGTCCCACCCGGGATGCCCGCCCCTTGGGCTGGCTGAGGTGATCCAATGGACATCGAAATCACGAAGCAACTGGACAATGCCCTGTTCGCGCGCAAGGACGTCGCGTTCGTCATCAAGCACGATGGCGAAGCGACCCCCAACCGCGTCCAGGTTCGCCAACTGGTGGCCGGCGAGATCGGCGCCAAGACCGAGAACGTCGTCATCGACCACATGGAATCCGCCACTGGCCGCAGCGCCACTCGTGGCGTGGCCCGTGCCTACACCAGCGCCGACGCGGCCCGCAAGCAGGAACGCGTCCACTTCCTGAAGCGCAACAACCTGTTCCAGGAAAAGAAGAAGGAAGGAGGCGATGAATAATGGCCGCTAGCAACTACTACAAGATCGACGGCGACAAGCTGGAGCGCCTCCGCAAGGAGTGCCCCAAGTGCGGTCCCGGCACCTTCATGGCCGACCACGACAACCGCAAGGCCTGCGGCAAGTGCGGCTACACCGAGTTCAACTGAACCCGGCGAACATCCTCTTCCCCTTCACCCCTTGAACCACCGCGCCAAGAGCGCGTGTTGACGGCGCAACTGGCGCTTGACCAATCCCGGAGCCACCAAGCGCAGCCACCATGGCGCAACGTGCCAGGTCTCCGTCGTGGTTTGCTCCACGCGCGTTCCCTTCTCGTGCGGCGTGAACGTCATCACCGACGCATAGTCCATCGCCTTGTGGTCCATCGCCCACTCCAATCGATGCGGGCGCTCGTACGCCGTCAAGCGCATCGGAATCTCCACGGTGCGGCTGCCCACCTGTTGCTGAATCACATAGGCCGCATCCGGGCCCGGTCCATCGCCGGCCACTTGCTCCACGCCCGACACCATCGGGGCCCAATGGGGGTCGTTGCGCATGTCCGCCACGAAATCAAACACCACCTCTGGCGCGGCGGGGATCACGGCCTTGGCACGGACCTTCACGGGTGCAAATGGGACCCACCGGATTTGAACCGGTGACCACCGGGTTATGAGCCCGGCGCTCTGACCAACTAAGCTAGGGTCCCGCAAACAGCGGCGACCCTTGCGGGCTCATGAGTGTGTTGTTCACTCCTCGGAGTCCGCCCAACCGGTGCGGACCTCGAACTCGTGTTCGGGGCCCTCCTGGATGTCGCCCTCTTCCTCGTCGTGCACCAAGGCGGGGTCGGGGTCCACGGCATCCGGTTCCTCTTCCTCTTGGGGGCGGCGGAATCGGGGGTTGCGGCCAATGAAGTCGCAATCATGGATGCATGCCAGCACCGGAGCCTGTTTCGCCGCGGGCGTGTAGCCCTTGCAGCGGGGGCACTGCAGGCGAGGCGTCAAGGGCGAATACCCGTCCGCTTCGTAGACTGGGTTGGGTGCCACGTGATCGCAGGCCACGCTCGGGCACGACGCCCAGGCATCCGAGTAGTAGGCCACCGTCGGCGTGCGGCAAGCCGGGCAACGCAACTGCACGCCCGCCCGCGACTTGGGGCGCAGGCCCACCCACTCGGGGTCCGCCACGTCCGGATGGTGGTGGTTCACGCCGATGAACTCGCAGTACGGGTTGGCGCACGGGGCGCACACCATGTCGTCGTTCAGGGGGCGGCGCACCAGGCAACGCGGGCAACGCACGTGGTGCACGCCGGGTGCCACCGCCACGATGGCGCCGTCGCTTGGCGGACCACGGTAATGGGGGTTGACGCCATGGAAGCCGCAGTCGGGATCGGCGCACGATGCTTGGGGCTCGTCCTCGGCCACCGGGCGCCGCAGGTCGCAGCGAGGGCAACGCACGAAGTGGATCGTCCCCTCCGCGGGGCCCTTGTGGCGTGCGACGATGAAGGACTCCGACTCGATGGCCGCCTCCGCCACGCTGACCTCATCGGTCAACAGGGCTGGGGCTCCTAGGGGAACGACCCATGGCTGAGGTTCCTCTTCGGTGGCCGATTCGGCGACGGTGCGCTGCACGACCGCGCGATTCGCCTCACGGGTATAGAGCCATCTCGTGGCAATGGCGAGCTGGGCGTCGCCGCCGGGACAAAGGAGTGCTCCCACCGGGATTTGAACCCGAGTCGACGGCTTGAAAGGCCGTCATGATTGGCCACTACACCATGGGAGCGGTGTGCGGAGCGCCAAATGCGTTCCGTCGGCGAGGCGGCCGACTTTGGTCCCCCATATGAGCGTT
>JBFKTF010000008.1:0-25654 GCA_041636435.1 Thermoplasmatota archaeon | reverse complement strand
TTGCACTTGCAACGTCGCGGCCATGCGGGGGTCTTGCATTCGTTGCACGAAGGCGTCGATGGGTGTTTGGGTGATGGTCTGCGCCATGCCCTCTACTATGGAGCTCCCATACATCAAGATGTGTCCACGAAAGTGGCATCATATCCCACAAATGGGCTTGTCGCCGCCCTTATTTGGAATGACATTCCATTCTTTCCTGATGGACGAGAAGGACCTGCGCATTTTGCAGGCGTTGCAGAAGGATGCCAAGGCCGCCACGAGCCAACTCGCCAAGCAGACCGGCATCCCGCCCACCACCATCCACAACCGCATCAAGCGCATGGAAGCCGAGGGCATCATCCAAGGATACCGCCCCGTCCTCGACTGGGAGCAAGTGGGCTTGGGCTTGCATGCCATGATCTTCATCACGGCACAAAGCGCCGATTCAGGAATCGATCAAGACGACTTGGCCAAAGCCACCGCCAAATTGCCCGGCGTGCAACGAGTGCGCATCGTCACCGGCACCCACGACTTGATTCTCGACGTGCGCCTGGCCAACGTGCGCGCCTTGGACAAGTTGCTCATCAAGGCCCTGCGCACCATGCCAGGCATCGCGAAGACCGAGACCCTCATCGTGCTCGACGAACACGAATCCGAACCCGGCCTTGCTACGGCCGTTCGTTGAAGCCCTTGCCCGCCAGGATCTTGTCCCGGCACCGGGCGATGCGGGCGATGCGGGTCTCGGCCTTCTTGGCGCCGTGGAAGTGAATCTCGTAACTGCGTTGCCGACCCGGCGTCAACGCATGGAACGCCTCCGCCATCTCCGGATCCGCATCCAGCGCCTCGATGAATTCCTCCGGTAGATCCAGTTCGTGCGGCTCCTTCTTGGGCACGATGCCCGCCTCGGCGTAACCCCTGGCCTCGACCAAGTACGCCCGGATGGTCGACTCCATGGCCGCGGGCTGGGCGTTGTCCGTGAAGCGGAAGCAATCGGCGTAGGGCGTGTTGGGACCTTGCTTCTCCAACACACCATCGGGGTCCTGCATGAGCGCCGGGTGGAAGAAGCTCAACCGAAAGTCGCCTTGGAGGGCGCCGATGATGCAGATGTTGCGGCCATGCATGTAGCATGGATGGCCCCACTTCACGGCCTCCTCCAAGCCCACATCCAGGCAGATGCGACGCAGCGTCGCGATGCCCTCGGCCCAACGCTTCGTCGAACACTGCGGCGTGTCGAAGCGTTCGCAACGGCCGCAGCCCTTGAGGAAGTAGTCCTCGATGTCCGTGATCATGGCGCGATCGGACACGATGGCCACAAGGCCCGCCGCCGTTTGGAGGCGACGGTCAAGGAGAAAGGGAAGAGGCCGTGGGCGGCCTCATCGGACCTTTTCATGGGTCCGATGCTGGACGACTACAAACCGACTACAAACCGGCGCCGCACGTGAGAGCCGCGATGGAGCCAGGCTAGTCGGGGGTCAACCATCAATGAATTGCCGTACATGGCACTACCTCGGGCGACATGGATCCACCGCCGCCGACACTGGGCGGCGCGTCACTCCGCTAGCCGGGCGCGATTTCGTCGCAGGGACTACGCTATACGGGTTGGCTGGCCAGCCAATCGGCCAGCATCTGGGCCGCTCGGGCGTCGAGTTCTGCCCGCAATTCGGGGGCGCAAACAGGGCCACACACAGGGCCATAGCACAGGCCAGTCGCCCCGCCATCTGTAGTGATCGAGCAAGTGCCTTGGTCCAGATTTGTGGCTTGGCCACTTGTCTTGCTGCATGCATTTCCGGTCGTGATAGTGCACGTGGCACTGGTTGTGCTGCAACTGCCAGTAATCGTGGAATCTACATCGCCGCGCAGATATACAGCAAATGCAAGGTTGTCGAGGCAGCTGAATGCGCAAGGCCCGTCGATATTTGGACTGCAAAACGGCGGCGGAGTGACTGACCCATGATAGTCGACGGTGGTCGAATCGGCCGTCGGCTCGCCGTTGGACTCCGCAATCGCAACGTGATCCAGGGGTGGAGTAGGGTCTGCACTCAGGGTCACAAAGCCGGCAATCGAGAGAACGAGTAGAACACGCATCATGGACATCACCGGACGACCGGGTGCGTCAAGGCATTAATAGTCGCCTGCCCGTTCCAATGGCTAGGTAGATGCAACGAGCACCAGTGGAATCAAGCATCGTAGTATTGGTATTCGCAGCACTCGTGCTGCCCTCCCCCGTACAGGCCATCGATGCGACTGACCCCCTTCAGGATGAAGGCGTCATGGCCCAAGGCACGTTGTACCCGACTCCCGGCCAATTTCCCGAGGTCGACTTGAGTCGCCTGACGGTGCGTGAAAGGGACACTGCAATCGAAGTTGCCTGGCAGGCACAGGAGTACCCCAAGCAGCCACTCTACGACAACCTTCTGACCAAGTTCGTCCTCTCCTTCAGCGTTGATGGCCAACGGTATGAAATCCTGAACCGAGCCTGTGGCCCCGATGCTTCTCTCCTGGGCATCTTTGCCCCTGGCGCCCCATTCTCGACAAAGGTGGACTGCCTGCCGCATGATATAGCAGGAACCGAGTTCGTCGTCGCAGTCCCCAAGGCCCTGCTCCGGACGGGCGACGGTGGAATTGCAGGGTTTGGCACACGACTATCAGACTTCTCTTTGCTTGCGAGTCACGATGCGGCCCGCGCCACGGGCACGACGCTCGCGGAAGCCTACGACGACTTGCTACCTGGCAATGCAAGTCTGGTTCTCTCAAAGGGCGCCTTTGCCTTGGGCAACGCGTCACTGGTTCCATCGCCGATGCTTCGACTCACCAACGGAGCAGAAACGCTGCTGGTCCATACCGTGGACGTCTTCGGAGCGAGAGGTTCGCCCATCGAATTCCGGGTAGACGGCCTGCCCGCGGGCTGGACAACCCACACCCTACCTCCGCTGTCTCTCTCTGACACCGCGACGGTACCCCTCGTGATTGCGGTGCCTTTCGCCCACGCCCATGGAACCGCGAACGGCTTCGACATCATAGCCGAGGACGGGCAGACACGGGCGAAGATGCGGATGCACATTGAATATCTGGAGACGCCACAGCCCGCCGGGCACCACCCCATCATGTGGCTACACGGCCGCGAAGAGCCAGCCGGAATCAGTAGCCAACGTCATGCCTGGATCAATGCCCGTGAAGACGATCCGCGTGCTGATGGCGCGCCGGCTCCGTTGGGGCAGCGCGGCAGCGGGACCAATGAATCATATGGGCAGTTCGTCCTTCCATTGGAGCCATCGTTGCTGATTGGCCTTGATGCAGATTTGACAGAGCCGGGCGTGGCAAATCTGCAGATCTTGGGAGGCTCGATCGACGTAGAGGGGCGTGTCGAGGTGACGGTTTTCCGCTGCGATGCCTCCGAGGCCGGCGAGGGGCTCGCCTTCGGGCAGGAGTGTCCGACTGGATCCATGCTGGTCATGGCAACCGGCCGCACACCATTACAAGTGGCGGCCAACCAGGAAGTGATGGCCTCCATACCGCTAGTGCTCGACGAAGCTGCGGATTATGTCCCGGTGGGTGCAGGAGACAACCTGTTCCTCGTTGTGGAAGTGTTCGGCGACCTGCTCGTTTTTGAAAGCCAGGCGACGCAACCACAACTGGGCACCCGTCAGGGATTCCTGGAACTACCCCTTCTAGAGTTCAGAAATCACGCTGCCATCCTAGAGGACAACACATTGCAGGTTTCCCTTGAATGGCCCGCAGCGCTGGAAGCCGGACGTGATCATGTGATTTCCATCGCGGTTCCCGAGGCCAGTGGCCCAATCTATCAGGTTGCTCTGGGCGCTGGCATCAACGATTCGGGCCGATGGCTGGATGTGCGCGACGGCTATGTTGATGCCGTCATTCCTGTTGGACTGGCAAGCGACCCCGGCGTCTACGAGATCGCACTGATTCTCGTGTCAGATTCGACCGGAACGTATGCTGTGTTGCCGCACATGGTGCAACTGCTGGCAGCGAGCGAAGCAGGGTCCAATGGCGAAACCCGCTCGACGCCCCTACCCGTGTGGATCTCCGTGGCATCGCTTGTATGCATTCGCGCTTTCCTGCGCGGTCCCCAAAGCTAGCTATTCAACCGCGACGCTACAGAAAACCCTCGCCCTCGTCACCGCCCCCCCCCGCGCGGCTCCACTCGCGGAGCATCCGCACGGTTTGTAGGGGAAACCAGGCCGGTTTGTAGTCAGCCGCTACCGGACCTTTTCGTAGGTCGCGTTCAGCTTGCTCTCGTAGCGCGGGCGGTGGCGCTTGAAGAACCAGTACGTGAGCCACGTGGCGAGGGCCATGTGCCAGAACGTCACGATGCCGAGTAGGTCGATGAGTTCGCTGGGGGTGGGCGTGACCTTGCCTTCGATCATCCAGTGCAACACACCGTTGAGTGGGTTGACCCAGTAGGCGAAGATGACGTCGGCGATGCCGACGATGCTCATCCACAGGACGAATTGTAGACCAAAGACGCCCATCGCGGCGTTCATGGGGCCTTCGACGGGGCGGCGGGCTTTGCCGCGGCCGGCGATGAAGGGCACCATCATGGCG
Source organism: Thermoplasmatota archaeon (assembly GCA_041636435.1). Classification (GTDB taxonomy): domain Archaea; phylum Thermoplasmatota; class E2; order JACPAO01; family JAHFTW01; genus JBFGSX01. The sequence continues at coordinate 21,109 of JBFKTF010000008.1, read as the reverse complement.
CCAATGACGGGGACACCGGTCAGGAGGGTGCCCAGGAACTTGGTGTCGATGATTTCGACGCCGCCGATGACGATGGGCCACTTCGCGAGGAAGATGGGTCCCAGGGACCACAGCAGGTACCAGTCGGGCTTGACGAAGGTCGGGGGCTTCGTCATGTCGTAGGCAGCGTGGAGCGGTGGGCCGGCGATGGCGATCATGAGGAAGATGGTCCCCATGAGCCAGGCGCAGATGCCGCCGTCACGAATCAGTTCGTGGCTGAGCGGGATGCCTTCGATGGCCTTCTGCTTCTTGGGCGGGCCGCGCTCTTTCTCGAGCTGTTCCTTGGCATCGACGTAGAGATTGGTTAGTTCACCGAGTTTCATGTCAATACCTCAGATCAGTGCGGTTCCGCCATGCCTTGCAGCCACACGATGAACATGTGGAGCACCATCAGTCCGAACAACACGAAGGGCAGAATCCACACGTGCAGCACGTACATGCGTGGAATCAGGCCGGCGTTGATGTCGCTGCCAGCGAACACCAGCTTCCCGAGGAATTCCCCAAGATACGGCACGGAATTGGCCATGTTCTGTCCGATGGTGGCTGCCGCGATGGCGAGCTGGTCGGCGGGGAGCAGGTAGCCGGAGTACGCGAAGAAGAACGTGATGCCCAGGAGCATGATGCCCAGGACCCAGTTGAGTTCGCGGGGCTTCTTGTAGGCGCCCACGAAGTAGACGCGCATCATGTGCAGGAACACGCAGGCGACCATCATGTGGGCCCCCCAGTGATGCACGCCACGCAGGACGTACCCGAGCGTCACTTCCTGCATGATGAAGTCCACGCTGTCGCGGGCGTGGAATTCCTCTTGGGGAGCGTAGTTGGGCACGTAGTACAGCGCCAGGATGACGCCGCTGATCGTCAAGATCAGGAACGAGATGAAGGCCAAGCCACCCAGGCAGTAGAGCGGGTACCAGTACCAGATGGTGCGCAGCTTGTAGCGCTCGGTGTGGGAGCGGGGGAGCTGGCGGTTGATGCTGATGCTGGCGCGCTTGGCGGCGTCGATGTGGTTGCGGATGCGCACCGAGTCATCGAGGTAGGCGAGGAGCATCAGGTAGAGGCGGGCGAAGAAGCCGAGCTTCTTCTCCTTGGCCAGTTCTTCGTAGGCGCGCTTGCCTTGCTTGTGTGCGCGGGCGTCGTCGGTCATGCGAACCATCCCTTGGCCCGCAGGCCGAAAGCGTCGGTGGAGAAGGCGTTGCCCTCGGAGTCGGTGGCGGGGTATGCACCCGTGCCGGCGGCGTCGAGGTAAGCGCCCTGAATGTGCTTGGCGGTGCCGAAGATGGTGTCGGCGGTGCTGTTGCCCACGTCATCGGTGTAGTTCGTGACATCGAACTCGATGACGTTCAGGGGACTGGGCGGGGGCGTGCCGGGCACGTTGACCGCCAAGTCGTAGATGTCGTACTGGCCCTGGTGGCAGGGACACAGCACACCGCCGTCGTTGAAGCCGTCTTCGTTGTAGTCGGCCACGTCGTTGCTGGCGGGCTTGTCGGCCAGGAAACCGATGGTGCAGCCCAGGTGCTTGCACTTGCCGTCGTAGACGACGATGGCGTTGTCGGGCTCCGTGGGGTGTTGCAGAGCGAACTGGGCGGTGTTGTAGCCGCGCTTCTCGGAGGAAGCGGCCAGGATGCTCTTCTTGACCTTGTAGACCACGGCGGGCAGGAAGTTCCATTCCGCGGTGACGACCACGGGGGTCTCGCCTTCCAGGTCGGCCAGGGTGATGGGGATCTTCTGGTTGGTCGCTTCGTCGCGGCGAATGACTGGTCCAGGACCCGTGCCACCCAGGGCGTCGGGGGCGATGGCGGGCAGGAGCTGTGCCAGGGTGCCGGGCACGAGGGCGCCGGCGACGGCCAGGCGCACCGTGTTGCGAATGAATTCGCGGCGGCTCAGCAGGGCCGGCTTGTCGCTCTTCTTGCCCATGTAGGGCGTGGTGTCTTCGAAGGGTTCTCCTTGTCCGCTCATTCGAATTGCACCCCCTCGTCCTCCCACTTGCGGAAGCGGCGCTTCGCGATGGTGAGGTGGTCCATGTAGAACCGCTGGTACAGGAAAATGATGAACGCCAGCGTGAAGAACGAGCCGGCGAGCCACAGGGCGACGATTTGCTGCTCGGAGATGAGCAGGGGCGCCAGGGGCTGTTCGTAGACGTGCGGGTCCATGTCGTGGGCCGAGAGGGGTTCCTCTGGGGGCCGGATGATGGTGACGTCCATGACGAGGCCGACGAAGATGAACTCCACGACGGTCAGGAGGAGAATCAGCAGACCGATGATTTGCGGGCGCGAGGCTGGGGTCTCCCGGATGAGGGAGCCAGGCTCCTTGTTGGTCGGGATCTCGAGGCCCATTTAGCGGTCCTTGGCGTCGGTGTTGTGCGGGCTGACGAACTTGAGGTAGACGAAGGCGAAGATCATGACGAAGGTCATGCTGCCCAAGGCAATCAAGCCGAGCCAGTACTGGGGTAGGCTGACACCGAAGTGGACTTCGTGTTCGCCTTCGGCGGCGCCGAGTTGGGCGCCTTCTTCGTCGGTGAGGGCGAAGTACTTGCGGTAGACGACGTCGCCGGTGTCGGCGTTGCCGGAGCCATCCACGTCGTTGACCAGCAGTTCGAAGGCGACGGCGCCCTCTTCGGGGGCAATCCACTCAACGACCCATTCGCTGGTGCTGGCGTCGGTGTGGCTGGCTTCCAGGCCGCCACTGGTGACTTGCACGTTGGCGCTGACGGGGACGAATTCACCGGCGGTGGCTTCCAGGTAGAAGCCGGCCTTGTTGTCTTCGTCGGGGTTCAGCTCGTCGCGCAGGGAGACGGTGATGGTGTACGTGGCGTCGTGCTTGTAGCTGCCCGAGGCCACTGCGTTGCCATCGGCGTCGACGATGGTGTAGACAATCTTGTCCTCCGTGGCGACCCACTCGTGGAGGGTACCGTGGCAGCTGGTGCAGCCTTCGGAGTCGAACTCGGCAGGGTACAGCGAGTTCTCCTTGTTCATGCCCGTGCTGGAGCCAAACGCCGAAGGCGCGTAGACCAGCAGGAGAGCAGCCGCGATCACCATGAGGGGGGCCGATTTTTTCCAGGAGAAACGACCCAGGACAGCCTTCACGGGCGCGCCGAAGAAGGGGTCTATTATCACCATTGTGCTGCAACAGAGGGGCGCAGCCTCAGAAGAGCGCTTAAGAATCAGACCCCAGTGGGACGGCGTGATGGCTGAGAGTCAGCGCAAGGCCCCCACCACGCCCGTCGTGGGCGAAGACGAGGAGCAGGCCCGCAAGGAGCAGATGTTCCGCATCTTCTTCTTCCTGGGCATGATCGTTGTCGTCATCTTGATGGTCCTCCTGGCCAAGTTCCTGAGCGGCCAGTAAAACGGCCCGGGACCCATTGTCTCGCCTAGCGGACGCTGGGCCCATTGGTTCTGCCCCACGGGCAGCAAACCGCCTCGAGGGCGGAGCATCAAAGGAAGAAGGGGAAGAGGAATTGGGCGCGTTCTACGCGTGGTCCCACTGGCCGATCGCTTCCATGAAGATGCGGTACAGCTGGTGGAAGCCGGCTTCGCCGTTGTGTTCGGCGTCGCCGCTGCTGAAGAACTCGTAGCCACCGTCGATGCCGGTGCCCCAGAGGCCACCAAACAGGAAGGTGACCAGAATCAGCACGGGCGTGATGGTGCGCATCATCCACACGAGGTAGATGCCGATGCGGCTCTTCAGGCCGGAGTCGAGTTCCTTGGCGATGCCCTTGGCGAACCAACCGGCGAACACCGTGGTGACGGCGACACCGACGACGATGAACACGTTGACGGCGATCAGGTCGAAGAGTTCGAACCAGTATTCGTTGACGGCACTGACGACAGCGAAGATGTAGACGATGCCACCGACGATGAGGGCCGCCTTTTGGCGGACCACGCCGAGGTTGTCGACGACGACGCTCACGGGCACTTCCAGGAGGCTGATGGCGCTGCTGAAGGCAGCGAAGAACAGACCCAGGAAGAAGATGCCACCCAGCAGGCGACCGGCGACGGGACCCATGCTGACGAAGGCCGTGGGCATGGCTTCGAAGGCCATGCCGAAGGTGCCGGCGTCACCGTACTGGGTCAGCAGGCCCGTGAAGGCCAGCGTGGGGAAGATCATCATCGCGGCCAGGAGGGCGACGCCCGTGTCGGCCAGGGCGATGGTGGTGCCGTTGATGGCGACGCTCTGCTTCTTCTCCATGTAGGAGGCGTAGGTGAGCATCGCGCCCTGACCCAAGCTCATCGAGAAGAACACCTGACCGGTGGCGGCGCTGATGTTCTGCGGCGTCAGCGCACCGAAGTCGGGCTTGAAGATGCGGGCGTATCCAGCACCCATTCCGGGTTGGAACAGGGCGTAGATGACCATCAGGAAGACGATACCAAACAGGGCCGGCATGATGATGCTGGTCACCTTTTCGATGCCGCCACTGACACCGCGGCTGACGACGTACAGCGTGACGGTCATGACGATGGCCAAGAAGAGGATGGCCCAGGGCCCATGGGCAATCTTGCCATGGAAGCCCGTCGGGTCATCGTACCAGCCGTCGTAGAAGGTGCCGACGAAGAAGTTCAGCGTCCAACCCGTCATGACGGCGTAGTAGAACATCACCAGGGTCGCGGCGATCATGCCGGCCACGCCGACATAGCCCCACGACTTGCCGCCGCCTTCCGCCAGTTTGCGGAAGGCATTGACGGGGCTCATCTGGGTGATCTTACCCAGGCTCATCTCACCGAGGATGGCGGGAAGACCCACCAGCACCAGCAGGATGAGGTAAACGAACAGGAAGGCAGCGCCACCGTTGTTGGCGAGTTCCTTGGGGAAGCGGACCAGGTTGCCTAGGCCGACGGCGGAACCGACGGCGGCCATGACGAACCCGAAGCTACTGTTCCAGTTTCCACGTGCTCCAGCCATTCGTCACCTCAGGCGGTCGCGGGGTCCGCGGGGGTCGGAAGGACGATTTCGTAGACCGTGTACTGGCCTGCGATCGTGACAGTGTAGGAGTAGGTGGTGACACCGCCCAGGGGGCCGGGGGCGCCGGCGGGGCTGGTGATGTCGATGACGAGACTCAGTTCGGTCTCGCCCCAGTCCTGGGTGACGTCGACGTCCTCGGGCGAGGAGGTCTCCATGGCGGCCGGGACGTCCCAGAAGCGGAAGGCCGCGATCTGGGCGTTGCCGGTGGCCGTGCCACCCTGGCTGGCGGCACCCCAGGAGAAGGTGCCCGCGCCGGGGTCGCTCTGGTTTCCGTTGGGGTGCTGCAGGAAAGCACTGAAGGAACCGCTGGCGGCGCCGGCGCCGTTGGTGCGGGTCGCTGTGACCGTGATGTCCGCTTCGGCCATGGTGGCGTTGAGCGGAATCGCGAAGCTGAAGGTGTTCTGCCCGGAGCTGGCGACTTCGTCGCCGCCGAAGGCGGGTCCTTCCACTTCTTGGAACGTCACGGTCTCAAGACCGGCTGCTTCTTCGTAGAACACCAGTCCCAATGTCGTGGCCAAAATGGCAGCGACACCGACACCGGCGATGACCATATCCACCGTTTGCATGTCAATCGGCACGAGGGTGGGGCACCTATAAGCAAAGCGGCACCCCACGACCCCTGGACTCCGGCCATTTCTTCGCCGCGAAGCGATGAAGAAGGGGGCGTAGGATGGCGCCGCGTGGCCGCGTCGGTCCCCTACATTCCGCCATCCAGAACGCTTCCTGAGCTGACGTTCAAGGGCATCGTGCTCGGCATCGTGCTGTCCGTGGTGCTGGGCGCCGCGAACACCTACCTTGGTTTGCGCGTCGGCCTGACCGTCAGCGCCTCCATTCCGGCGGCGGTCATCTCCATGGGCGTCTTGGCTGGCCTGTCGGCATTGTCCCGTTCGACGGGGGGCAAGTCCCAGCACAACATCTTGGAGAACAACGCCGTGCAGACGGCGGCCTCCGCGGGCGAGTCCCTGGCCGCCGGCGTCTTGTTCACCATCCCGGCGCTGTTGATTCTGAACTACTGGTCGGAAGTCGGCTACTGGGAAACGACGCTGGTCGCCTTGGCCGGCGGTTTGCTGGGTGTGCTGTTCACGGTGCCCCTGCGCCGCGCCTTGATTGTGGAAGCCAACCTGTTGTTCCCGGAAGGTGTGGCCACCAGCGAGGTGCTGAAGGCCGGCGAGATCCAGGAGCACCACCAGGACACCAAGGAAGGCCACGTGTACGCCCGCAAGATGGGCACCGACGCGACCACCGCCGAGCGTCGCTTGGCGGGCGTGCGCAAGGCGGCCGGCGTCAGCGCATTGGTCGTGGGCGGCCTCACGGGCGCCGTGTACACGTTCCTCGCCCGCGGCGTGCAACTCTGGCACGGCACCGCGGAGTACGCCAGGCGCTTTGGCGACCGCACCGTGAGCTCCTTCGGGGCCGACCTGAGCCCCGCGTTGCTCGGTGTGGGCTACATCATCGGCCTGCGCATCGCGGTGCTGGTCTTCATTGGTGGCGTGCTGGGTTGGGTGGTCGGCATGCCCATCTATTCCGCGTTGGAGCCGGACACCGTCATCGACACGGGCCAGAGCGCCGAGGTGGTGGCCGCCAACTACCCCGCCGCGGCCCAAGTGCCCCAAGACGACGGCTCCATCCACATCGACCACACCGAACTGGAGCCCCTCTCGGCGGCCGGCTTCCTCTGGTCGAACCGCATCCGATACATCGGTGTGGGCGCCATGTTGGTTGGCGGTGTCTGGGCGCTGGTCAAGTTGCGCGGCGCATTGAGCTCCGCCATTGGCCAGGGCTTCAAGGCCGGCCGCAAGGAAATCGACGACGCCGTACATCACGAGGAGCGCCCCATCCTGCGCACCGAGCAAGAGTTCGGCATCCGCCCCACGTTCCTTGGCGTCGTGGCGCTCGTCATCCCGATCAGCCTTCTCTACTGGTACGCCACCGAATCCGTCGCCGTTGCTTTGGTGATGGCGGTCTTGATGGTCGTCACGGGCTTCTTGTTCTCCGCCGTCGGCGCCTACATGGCGGGTCTGGTGGGCAGCAGCAACAATCCCATCTCTGGGGTCACCATTCTGACGGTGTTGGCCGCCGCCATCACCATGCGGCTCATGGGGGTCGACTCGAGCCTCGGCCCGGCGGCGACCATCTTCGTGGCCGCCATCATTGCCTGCGCCGGCGCCATCGCCAGCGACAACATGCAGGACCTGAAGGCCGGCTACATCCTGGGCTCCACGCCCAAGCGGCAACAGACGATGCAGATCATCGGCGTCAGCGCCGCCGCCTTCGCCGTGGCCCCCGTGTTGCAGCTGCTGCACGAAGCATTCACCCTCGGCAGCGCCGAGATGCCCGCCCCGCAGGCTGGGTTGATGGCCGCCGTCGGGACCTTCGTCTTCCAAGGCGGCCTGCCCATGGTGATGGTCGCCTCCGGCGCCGTGCTCGCCGTGGCGCTCATCCTCATCGACGAATGGCTGGCCAAGAAGGGCTCCAGCTTCCGCACCCCCGTCATGCCGGTCGCCGTGGGCATCTACCTACCAGTCGGCCTGTCCGCCCCCATCTTCATTGGAGGCTTGTTGGCGTGGTTCACGGAACGCTGGGCCGACCGCGAAACGCGGCAAGACCCCGACCACGCCGAATGGTGGGGTGAAGTCAAGCAAGCCACGGGCCGCGCCGGCGTGTTGTTTGCCAGCGGCCTCATCGCTGGCGAAGCCCTCATCGGCATCGCATTGGCCGGCTTGATCGTCAGCGGCGGCGCCGCGGCCATCGCCGTGGACGCCCCCGATTGGCAATGGACTGGGCTGTTGATGTTCGCCTACTTGGTGTTCCTCACCATCTACGTGACGCGGCGCCCAAGCTTCGCGGCCGACCAATGAGCCGCATCGACGACGTGTCCGCCATGACGCCGCAGCGAGCGGACATCGAATGGCGCAGCAACCCCGACGGGACCATCACGCTGCAGAAGCGCCGCTTCGGGGCCGCCGCCGCGAAGTTGCTGGCCATGGCGAAGCTTCCCCCGACACTGGACGTGCACCTGGATTCACTGGGGACCCGGGTCTGGGAGTTGATGGATGGCCGCACCGTCGGCGACATCCTGCAGGTGCTGCAAGAGGAGTTCCCGGGCGAGGACGACCTGGCCACGCGGCTGGGCCAGTACCTCGGCACGTTGGTGAGCAACGACCTGGTCGAGCTCAACTAATGCAGTCGTTGTGACGGAACCAGAAGTCCGCTGTGAACTCGAAGAAGGCCAACGCAGGGCGCGTACCGCCCTCTTGCTCGGCGACTTCGAAGAACGCATCGATGCGCAGCGGGCTCGGGTTGGCTGCGCCGGTGCCGTCCGTGAACTCCACGCGGTACTTGCCGGTCACGTTGAGAATCCAGTCGTCCTTGTCGGGGCCCACGGCGGGGCCGATGACGATCTGGTCCACATAGGGGGTGCCCGGAGCCAGCATGTCGCGGAAGCGCAGGCGGGGGCCCGTGGGCGGGACCGGTTCTTCGCCGGCTTCGGTGACGGGGCTCTCACTGGCGCTGGCGCGGTACGCGGTGAACGTGATGGTGGCGTTGACCAGGGCGTCCAGCTTGAAGTCCAAGTCGACGTAGTCCAAGACGCCGTCGCGGAAGTTGAAGCCCCCTTGCACGCCGGGCTTGATGAGCCACTTGTCCAGGTCCTCGGTGCGGCGCACCTCCTCGGTTTGGCCATTGGGGTCGTGCACCATGGCCTCGTTGCGCCACTTGGGGTGGTCGGGCGATTGGTGGAACACCGGGCAGGTCCGCTGGAAGTCGGGGTCGCCGTCGGTGGTGCTGACGCAGCCCGAGAGACTCAGGGCGACGAACATCAGGACGATGAGCGCACGCATGGAATCCCCACTCGTCCTGGGGTTCTTATCATCAATGGTCAGGTCCATCAAGGGCCAGGCACGCCGCAGACCTTGTAGAACGGCTCCGCGACGACCTGCAATCCGGCGGCCCCTTCGAAGCGCAACGTGACCGGGCCCGGCGACGCGGTGCTGCCGTGCTCGACCGGACTCAAGTGCACCTTGGCCTCCCGTTCGCCATCGACCACCAGGGACGGAGCCGAGTCCGAACCGGCGTGGCGGAACAACAAGCGGTTGCCGTCCGGGCCGGCGGCGCGGATGGTGACGGGGCCGTCGCTCGTGAACGTGAAGACGACCAGGTCGAGACTGTATTGGCCGAGGCTCTCGTTGCCAGCAAACTCGACCACCATGTCGTCGCCGGCGCGGCTGGCCTCGAAGCGGGCGTCGCCGGGAACCCACTGTGGGCAGACGCCAATCAGGCCCGGGCCTTCCGGTTCCTCTTCGGCCACACAACCCGCCAGGGCCACGACAATCAGCATCAACAGGATGCGCACAAGACCCGGGACACGGACATCCTTGATGAATCCCAACATTGTCCCAGCCACCCTAATATGGAGCCCACAGGCTCCGAGCCATGCACATGCGTGTTCTGCTCGCCTTGTTCCTCATCAGCCTCTCCGGTTGCGCCGACGTTCTGGTGGAACCCGTGGACCAATCCACGCAATCAACGCAGGGAAGCTCGGATAGCGCGCCAGCCGACGCGCCCCACACGCCCGAAACCCCAGCCCGCCCCGCGGAGCCCTCCGAACCGGCCGAGCCCACGGAACCGGCCCGCCCCGTCGCCGCCGCCGAACCCCATGGTGACGTGCGGGAAACCTGGGGCCCCATCGGCACCAAGATGGACGGCACCCAATGGGTGGCCCAACGCACGGTCAAACTGGAGAATGGCGTGGGCAACGCCGACCTGATCCGGATGGGGTTGGACCTGCGCTACGCGGAGGTCACCATCGTGGACGACGAAGTCGGCGGAACCACCTACGACTTCATCCTCACCGTCCGCGGCGACACCCAACAAGCCGCCGAGGAAGGCTTGCGCAACGTGGACTTGCACCATAGCGACTCGCTGCAGCAAGGCACCCTGACGCTGAGCACGGCGCCCGCCATCACCAACTTCGTCGTCGCCATCGGCAACCAACCCAGCCTCTCCTACCAACTGGACATCCACGTGCCGTGGCACATTGCCCACGAGTTCGACATCGAGACCGCGTACACGGAACTGGCCGTCGGCGCCTTCTTTGGACCCGCCGCGTCCATCGACGCTCGATACTCCGACCTCACCACGGATTCCCTGGAAGTGGCCGAGCTGGCCATTGGGGCCGACTACAGTGCATGGACCGCCAACGTCGCCGACGCACAGCGTCTCGCCATCGATGCGCGCTACAGCGAAATCGAAGTCCGCCAAGCCTACCTCTGGGAACTGGACGTCACGGCCGCCTACTCCGACGTGTGGGTCGGGGACCTGCGATTGCACGGCGAGGGCGTCCTCGACGCGCGCTACTCGGAAATCCACTTGGACGTCCCCAACACGGGGGGCTACGACGTCGCAGTCGACATGCGCTACAGCCAGACGACGGTCGACCTACCCGAGCTGGAAGTCATCGAGGAAGACGACGACCGGCTCCACGTGCGGACCATCGGATTCACCGGCAAGAACCTGCAAGCCGACATCGACGCCGAGCTTTCGTACAGCGACTTGCGCATCGATTGAACCGGCGGCACGGCTTTGTGGGGGCCCTGTGTCGCCGGCCACAATGATCGATCGCGGGGCCATGCAAGACGCCGTCGAGCAATACGATGCCAAGAAGCTGAAGCTGGCCTGTGTCGCCAGCCACAGCGGTCTGGATGTCTACGACGGCGCCACCGACGAAGGCATGCCCAACATCGCGATTGCCCAGGAAGGCCGCCACGAGGTCTACAGCCGCTTCTTCAAGAAGACGCCCTCCGGCCGCGGCGCCGTGGACGAATGCTGGACGTACCCCAAGTACAACGGCATCATGGCCCCGGACCAGCAGGCCCGCCTCAAGCAGGAGAATGCCGTCTGGGTCCCCAACCGCGCCTGGACCTCGTACTGCAGCATCGACGCCTGCGAGGACGACTTCGCCGTGCCCATGATCGGCAGCCGCAACCTCCTGCGCTCCGAAGAGCGCGAAGAGCAGCAGGACTACTACTGGCTCTTGGAGAAGGCCGGCATGCCCTTCCCCAAGAAGATCGAGCACTACAACGACATCGAGCAACTCTCGATTGTCAAGCTCCACCACAGCCAGAAGCCCCTGGAGCGCGGCTTCTTCACCTGCGCCAGCACGGAGGAATTCCACGAGAAGGCGCAGAAGCTGATCAAGGCCGGCGTCATCGATGAACCCGCCCTGGAGACGGCCCGCATCGAGGAATACGTCATCGGCCCCGTGTTCAACTTCAACTTCTTCTACAGCCCCGTCAACAAGGCGATGGGCGAAGAGCCCCTGGAACTGCTGGGCATCGACTGGCGCTTCGAGAGCAGCCTCGATGGCCACGTGCGCATCCCCGCCCCGCAGCAAATGACGCTCCCCGACCACCAGATGATTCCCGAAATGACCGTCGTCGGCCACAACACCGCCACGGTCCGCGAATCCCTGCTGGGCAAGGTCTTCGATCTGGGCGAACAGTGGGTCAAGGCCGCCGAGGAACACTACAACCCCGGCATCATCGGACCCTTCTGCCTGCAGACCTGCGTGGACAAGGACATGAACTTCTTCATCTACGACGTCGCCCCCCGCATCGGTGGCGGCACCAACGTCCACGTCGGCATGGGCCACCCCTACGGCAACGCCCTCTGGCGCACGCAGATGAGCACGGGCCGCCGTGTTGCTCGTGAGGTCAAGATGGCCGGCGAGCAGGGATTGTTGCGCGAGATTGTGACGTAGGCCCAGAGGCCTCATCTTCCCGCGCGGAGTGCCGCGTCCATGGCAGAACTTGTCGGCAAGGTGCAGGGCTCCGGCGCCAAGGCGATCGCCGACGTCCAGACGGGCCAAGTCGTGTTCCGTGGCGCAGTCAAGAAGACCGTGCCCGCGAGCCAGCTATCCGCCGAAGTGCGCGGCAACCTGTTGTTGATTCTCTATGGCGACATGACGATGGAGTTCAACGCCGGAGGCAAGGCCCCGGCCCTGGCAAAGAAGATCAACCTCGGCTGAGCGCGACTGCTTTTGACACCTGCCGGCAATCGGTAGGCCATGGAAATGAGCACGTCCATGGACATCCAGGCCACGCCCAAGAAGGTCTGGAGCATCATCGCGGACATCGAAGGCAGCGCCCAGCGCATCGGCGGCATCCACAAAATCGAGGTCCTCGAAAAGCCAACGGGCAAGTCCCTGGTCGGGTTGAAGTGGAAGGAGTGGCGCACCTTCGCAGGTCGTGAAGCCACCGAAGTGATGTGGATCGTGGAAGCGAAGGCCAACCAATTCTACACGGCCCGCGCCGAGAGCCATGGCGCCGTCTACTTGTCGACCCTGAGCATCGAACCAATCGACGACGGCTGCACGTTGACCATGACGTTCCAGGGCCTTCCCCAGACGATGGGTGCGAAGGTGATGTGGGCCCTGACGGGTTGGATGGCCAAGGCCGCGACGCGCAAGGCGATTGCACAAGACCTAGAAGACATCAAGGCCGCCGCCGAGGCGTGACTTCCCGGCGATGATGTTCTAACCCGCGCTCCCCATGGTACGGGCATGCAAATCACGGTCGAAGCCACGACTCGTGCCGCCCCCGAAGCGTGTTGGGCGGCAGCCACGGCCCCCGAGGCCATCACCCAGTGGAACGCGGCCAGCGACGATTGGTGTTGCCCGAGTGCGGAAGTGGACCTGCGCATCGGTGGGCGCATGCTGAGCCGCATGGAGGCCAAGGACGGCTCCATGGGATTCGACTTTGCCGCCACCTACACCGCCGTCGATGCCCCGCGCCGGTTGGCATACAAGCTCGACGACGGCCGCATGGTGGAGTTGCTGTTCGACCCGACGGATGCAGGCACCCACATTCGCCAGACATTCGATGCCGAAGAGGAGAACGACCCAGAGTTCCAGCGCGCTGGCTGGCAAGCCATTCTGGACAACTTCGTGCGGTTCGTGGAGGCCTGATGGCCCACAACATCTTCGACATGTCCTTCGCCTCGGTCTACCCGCTCTATGTGCAGAAGGCCGAGAAGAAGGACCGGACGAAGGAGCAAGTGGACGAATTGATTCGTTGGTTGACGGGCTATGACCAACCGGGGTTGGAGGCCGCCATCCAGGACGAGCGCAGCTTCCGCGAGTTCTTTGGCAAGGCACCCAAGATGAACCCGAATTGCGACAAGATCACGGGCGTGGTCTGCGGCGTGCGCGTCGAAGACATCGAGGACCCATTGATGCAACAGATTCGCTGGCTCGACAAGCTCATCGACGAATTGGCGCGCGGAAAGAAGTTCGAGAACATCTTCCGATGACCCATTTTCCGTACCGGTTCGACAAGCGCTGGGCCGCCTTGTTCAAGGCCCTCGGAGTCAAGGAATCCGACGGCGTGCAGGTGACGGACACCGAGCTGATTGCCACGTACGGCCGCTACTCCGTCCGGACGCCGTTGTCCAACATCGAAGGCGCGGAGATCACCGGGCCACATCGTTGGTACACGGCCGTCGGGTTGCGGCTCAGTTTCGCCGACGACAGCATCACGTTTGGCACCAACCACAAGCTGGGACTCAACATCCGGTTCAAGCAGAAGGTCCCCAAGGTCGTGGGCTTCCAGGACCACTCCATGTTGTGGGCCAGTGTCGAGGACCCTGAGGGGTTGGCCAAGGCATTGGGCATCAATCCATCTTGACGTCGAGAACCCGGTGGGCCCGCATCGGTGCCAACACCCCGCCGGCCGCAGCGCGCAGGGCGTTCTCCACGTCATGGTCCGCTGCCGTGGTGCGCTCCGGAATGCGTTGGAATTCGGCCCACGTGGCGACCGTGAAGGATTCCAGGATGTGGCCGGGGCGCTCGACGTCTTCGACGAGGTGGAAGCGCAGTGCGCCGTTGCGTTTCAGGCCGCGGTGGACGCGCCGCATGGCGGCCATGAAGGCCGCCCGTTGCTCGGGCTGCACGACCCATTCGGCCGTGACCAGAATCGGTCCGTCGCGTTCGTGCACGGACGTGGCCGTGGGGGCCTCCACGAACTGCACCGGCCGCGTGTCCATGTCCACGTAAGCACCCAAGCGCACGAACATCAACAACGGCGCACTGAGGCCCATCAGGGCGGCAGCGGCGAGCAGCGTGTTGGCCACGCCCAAGCGTTCGGCCAAGCCCCCCCAGAACAAGGCGCCCACGGTGAACGTGCCTTGCAAGGCGAGCAGGTAGACGGCGACGCCGCGGCCGCGAATCCAGGATGGTAGCACGGCTTGCAGCACCGTCATGACCGAACTGATCCACATCAAGAGCGCCACGCCACCCAGCACCAACGCCGCGAAGGCAATCTCGAAGCGCGCCGCCTGGGAGACCACGGCCAAGACGGCCGCCTGGGCGAGCATGGCACCCAACACGATGCCGTCGGGGCCGACACGGGCTCGGATGCGGGGCCCGATGAGCATGGCGATGATGGCGCCAAGGCCTCCGGCGCCGGCCAGGATTCCAAACTGCGTGGGGCCGGCGCCGAGTTGGAACCGGGCCACGGCGGGCAGCAGCGCCATCAACGCAACGGCCGCAAACGCGTAGGGCATCATCTTGAGGATGACGCGGCGCAAGGGGCGGTCGTACCGGAAGTACCGCAACCCCATGGCGACGGCGGACCCCAGGTGTTCGGGGGGCAGCCCCTGACGGGGTGTCGGCTTGTGGATGCGCAACACGAAGAGGCCCGCCACAAGCAACGCCACGTTGAGAACGAAGACCGCCAGGGGGCCTTGCAGGGCGACCAAGACGCCCGCCACGGCGGGGCCGATGGCCATGACCAGGTTGGATGCGCCGGAGCTGAGGCTCATGGCGCTGCCCAGTTCTTCGCGGGGGACGAGGCTGGGGATGACCGCCATCCACGCGGGCCCCGTGATGGCCCCGACAACGCCGAGGGCCGCGGTCAGGACCAAGATGCTGAGCACCGAGTGGGCGTCCTGCCAGGCAAGCAACGCGTAGATGCCCACGATGAGCGTGTTGGCGACGTACCCGATGAGCATGATGCCGCGGCGGCTGGCGACGTCGGCCAGGGCACCGGCCAGCAGGGCAAGCAAGAACGTGGGCAGGGTCGTGGCGACGTTCAGGACGGCAAACGCGACGGGGGATTCGGTCAGGTCCGTCAATGTCCAGGCGGCGGCCATGCCATTCATGAACAAGGCCAACTGGGAAACGATGCTGGCACCCAACACGATCTTCAGAATGCGCGGCAGTCCCATGGCGATGCGTCGGATGCGGAGACGGACCACATAGCCGATTCGCAAGGACGCTGAGCCATCAGCTATTTCGACGGCGGCATCGATGGCTTGCCATGACCCGCCATGAAGTGGCCAAATCCGACGATGTCCGCGAAGGGCAGATTCTGGCCACACAAGTCGATGGACGCTCGATCATCGTGACCCGGGTCGATGGCAAGGCGTGCGCCGTCGAGAACAAGTGCGCCCACTTGGGGTGGTCCATGGCGCTGGGCAAGGTGGAGGAGGGTGCCTTGCAATGCCCCTGGCACGGATCTCGGTTCGACGTGTGCTCCGGCAAGAACCTGGATTGGGTCAATCGGTTCGCGGGCATTCGGACCCCGCGTTGGAGCCATCAGTTGATTGCGTTGGGCAAATCGCCCGCACCGATTCAGACGTTTGCGACCCACGAAGAAGACGGGCAGGTCTTCATCGAGCTGGAGTAGGCGGGGCGGCCAAGTCCTTGAGCAGGCCCCGCACGGCCTTCTTGAAGACTGGGTAGAGCAGAGGGGCCACGGGGCGGAACAATCCACGGCCCTGGTACCAGTAGTCCATGCGCACGTGGTCGTCGTGCACCGTGAAGGTGGCGTGGATGTCCACGGGGGCCGGGAAGTGCGTGAATTCGAGCCCGAGGCGTTTCGTGGAGGGCTCCCATTGCGTGACCTTCTCGCGAATGTACTGGCTGCCTTGCAGGTCGCATTGACGCTCCATGCCGACACCGCCTTCGTTGTCGCCGATGATGCGGCTGGCCCGAATACCGGTGTTCCACTCGGCGATGTTGCCGTAGTCGGCCAGACGCGCCCACGTCGCCTCGGCATCGTCAATCGGTTGTTGCAGCGTGAAGCGCATGCACCGACGGAGTGCTGGGAGCCGATAGCGCTGCCGACGGCCGGCTTCGAGGGTTGTCCCCTTTTGGCGTGCGCCCCGGCGCCCCCGGAGCAATCGTTAACCCCAGCGAGCCCGGGGACTTGGCATGCGCCGAGCCTTGCTCGTCGGCCTTCTGCTCGTGGGGACGGCCAGTGCGCACGTGCCCTCGTTTGCGGAGGCCGGCGCATCGCCCGAGACCGCGTTCCACGTGGACGACCCCACCAAGTCGTGGGTGTTCTATGGCGAACTGGACGACGCCCAGCACTGGTTCGTGTTCGAGATGGAGCAAGGCGAGGATCTGAGCGCCAGCCTGCACCTGCCACCCAAGGAGCCTGGGCGGCCCACCCTGTGGATTGTGGGTCCGGGCTTCGATGGCCCCGCACCCGAGGGCGC
Source organism: Thermoplasmatota archaeon (assembly GCA_041636435.1). Taxonomy (GTDB): domain Archaea; phylum Thermoplasmatota; class E2; order JACPAO01; family JAHFTW01; genus JBFGSX01. The sequence goes on along the minus strand of JBFKTF010000008.1, from coordinate 4,618 downwards.
ACCCGAGGGCATGGGCGCCTTGCAGGCCACCCTGAAGGACGAGGTGTCCATCGAGCCGTTCTCGCCACTGGCGATGCGGCAAACGGCACAATGGCGCGAGCCGGCACCGGCCACGGGCACGTTCTATCTGGTGGTGGAAGGCACCGCCACGTACAGCCTCGGCCTCGGAGCCCGGGAGTCGTTCACCCCCGCGGAGTGGGCCACGATTCCCGTGGAGCGCATCGCCATCCAAGACTGGGGCGGCGTGCCATGGCCGTTGGCCGTGGTGGGCGAGGTGCTTGGCCTGGGGGCGGCCGCCGTCTACGTGCGGCGGGCAGGTCTGGGCCCCGCGCGTTCGTTTGGGGTGCTGGCCGCGGGCCTCGTGGCGGGGACCTCCGTGACGTGGGTGGTGCTGGGCACGGCCGCCGCGGTGCAAGCGGGTCCATCGTTGGCGCTGCTGGTACCCACCGTGTTTGGGTTGCTTGCATTGGGTGCCGGCTACGGCGCGTTCCGGTCCGTGTTGGGCAAACGCTGGCTGGCTTCGGCCTTGTGGGCCCTTGGGTCCGTTGTGGTCTGGGCGGGCCTGCTGGTGGGGCCTGCTGCATTGGCGGGGTGGGCCGCGTGGCATGCATGGCGGCAACGTGCGGCCTAGCCAGCGCGTCCAGCCGATTCATGCAGGCATTGGCGCCTAAGGGCCGCGGGCTATGTCGAACCGTCACCAGGGGAACTTGATGACCCAGATGATGTTGTCATTGATCGTCGACTGGATGAACATCCCGACGACGCAAACAAGCAACCAACCCGCCGCCGGCAAACCGGCTTGGATGGCGGCGACGGCCAAGGCTCCGAGCATGACGAGTCCCACGGTGACCAGGCTGAGCACGGTGATGACCAGGCCTTGGCTCCACGCCGCACCCACTTGCAAGTGCAGCAACGTCGACTCGAGCCACAACGCGGAGGGAATCAGGTACAACAAGTACGCCCAGAACAGCCGGTCGATGCCCTGCCCATCAGGGCTGCCCCCGGGCCAATGCAAGCTGGCCAATTGGTCGGGGGTCCAGCGGATGAAGAGAATGTAGGCCGCGCCGAGGAAGCCGGCGGCCGCCACGAACATGAACGGTACGATGGCGGTGCGGAGGTTGCCATCCACGCCACCCCAGAGCGCTTCGGGTTCCGGGGCGCGCAGCAAACCGACGACGTAGGAGACCAACACGAGGGGGCCGAGGATGCCGACGGCCCAGCGAAGGGCGTTCACGTCCATGCAGGCGCCATGGGCGTGGGGCATGTAAGGGCGCGTTCATGTAATCCCGGCCGCGTCCCCCGACGATGAGCGTCGTCGTGACGGGCGCCAATGGCCACTTGGGCGGCAACTTGGCCCGCGAGTTGCTGCGCCACGGGGACGTGCGCGCCACGGTGCATCGCAACAGCGACGTGTTGGCGACGCTGGGCGTGGAGCAAGTCCCGGCGGACATCTTGGACATCGATTCGCTGCGGTCCGCATTCCGGGGCGCGGAGACGGTCTATCACTTGGCCGCCAAGATCAGCATCCAAGGCGACAAGGACGGGTCGGTCTGGCGCATCAACGTGGACGGCGCGGGCAACGTCGCCCGAGCGGCCCGCGAGGCCGGGGCCCGCATGGTGCATGTCTCCAGTGTGCATGCCTTCGACATGGGCGCGCCACCGGTGCCCATCGACGAATCGCATCCGCGTCCAGGCCCCAAGGCGTACGCGTACGACCGCTCCAAAGCGGCGGGGGAGGAACGGGTCCGAGCCGAGATTGCCCAGGGACTCGATGCCACCATCGTCAACCCCACGGGCATCATCGGCCCCGGCGACCACGTCCCCAGCCGCATGGGCCAAGTGTTCCTCGATTTGCGCGACCGCAAGTTGCCTGCGCTGGTGGCGGGGGCCTTTGATTTCGTGGATGTGCGCGACGTGGTCGCCTCCATCGTGGCCGCATCCACCAAGGGCGACCCAGGCGAGAACCACTTGCTGGGCGGGCACCACGTCACGGTCCGTGAGCTGGCCGAGTTGGCGGCCCAGACCACGGAGGTCCCGGCGCCCCGCATGACGATTCCTTTGTGGCTGGCCACGGCGGCGGTGCCGTTTGCTGGTGCATTCCAACGCGGGCAGCCGACCTTCACGTTCGAGTCCTTGGGGGCGCTGCGCCACGGTGTGCCCGTCGACCACACCAAGGCATCCGAGGTCTTGGGCCACGCGCCGCGGCCATTGCAAGAGACGGTCCGCGACATCTACGCTTGGTTCGACGCGGAGGGCATGTGATCTTTGAGTGGCTGGTGTGGACTGAGTTCGGGCTGGCGGCGGTGACGTTTGCGGCGTTGATGCGCATCACCGCACCCTACGGCCGCCACGTGCGCACGGGGTGGGGACCCACGGTGCCCAACCGCGTTGGATGGATTGTGATGGAGGCACCCGCGGTGCTGGTCTTCGCCACGGTGTTTGCCCTGGGCGACGGCGCGAGCCAATGGGTGCCCCTGGCGTTTCTTGGGTTCTGGCAACTGCACTACGTCCACCGGACGTTCGTGTTCCCATTCCGCACGCGCAGCAACAAGCGCATGCCGATCCTGATTGCCGGCACCGCCATCGCGTTCAACACCCTCAACGCCGGCATCAACGCCTGGTGGGTCAGCCACTTGGGCAACTACTCCATGGCGTGGTTTGCCGATCCGCGGTTCGTGGCCGGCGCGTTGGTGTTCTTGGCCGGCTTCGCCGTCAACCTGCACAGCGACCACATCTTGCTGCACTTGAGGGCCCCCGGAGAAACCGGCTACAAGATTCCCCACGGCGGGATGTTCCGCTTCGTGAGCTGCCCCAACTACCTGGGGGAGATGATGGAGTGGGTTGGCTGGGCCATCATGACGTGGTCCCTGCCCGGCTTGGCGTTCGCGCTCTACACGGCGGCCAACTTGATTCCGCGCGCATTGCAGAACCACCGATGGTACCGGGAGCAGTTCCCGGACTACCCGCGCCGCCGGGCCGTCTTGCCCGGCATCCTGTGAAGCCGGTGGCGCATGGCGTGCTGCCCCGCAGGGACCGGACCAACGGTGGGGCACCAGGCTTGAAACCGGCCACGCCATGAATCGACCATGGACACGTTGCCGGGCCCGGATGGGTTGCCTCGATGCGCATGGGCCTCCGGAGCCCCTGGCTTCATGGAGTACCACGACGAGGAGTGGGGATACCCTGTGGCGGACCCGCAACGCCTGTTCGAGAAGCTCTGCTTGGAATCATTCCAATCGGGGCTGAGTTGGCGCACCATCCTCGACAAGCGGCCCCGGTTCCGCGAGGTGTTTCATGACTTCGACGCCCACCGCATCGCGCGCTTCGACGAAGACGACGTGGAGCGCTTGATGCACGATGCGGGCATCGTGCGCAACCGCGCCAAGATCGAGGCGACCATCCACAACGCCCGCCAAGCCATCGCCACCGACTTGCCCGCACTGGTCTGGGGGTTCGAAGGCGACCGCACACCGCGCCAGCAGGTGCGCGCCACGTCGCCCGAATCCGTGGCCTTGGCCAAGCAATTGAAGCAGCGGGGCTGGAAGTTCCTTGGACCCACCACGGTCTACGCATTCATGCAGGCGATGGGGTTGGTCAACGACCACGCCCCCGATTGCGTCGTGCATGGGCGCGTGGAAGCGGCCCGGGCCCGATTCCAGAAGCCATGAACGGGCGGCGGTGCGACAGCAGCACCACCCAAGACTCATAAGTCACCCCAGGTCGGCCGGCCACGGGGCCCTGCCCCCAGTGCCCCCATGTTTGCCCAGATGGTCCGAGGTTGGACCCCCCTCACGCTCCGCCAGAACATCTTCTCCGGCCTGACCGTCGCCTTGGCGATGGTTCCAGAAGCGATTGCCTTCTCGTTCGTGGCCGGCGTGGAGCCATTGGTTGGTCTCTACGCGGCGTTCATCATGTGCCTCGTCACCAGCGTGTTCGGCGGACGCCCGGGCATGATCAGCGGCGCCACGGGAGCCCTCGCGGTGGTGATGGTGGCGTTGGTGGCGGAACACGGCGTGGAGTACCTGTTTGCGGCCGTGGTGCTGATGGGCATCCTGCAGTTGCTCTTTGGTGCGCTGCGGTTGGGCAAATTCATCCGCCTCGTGCCCCACCCGGTGATGCTTGGTTTCGTCAATGGCTTGGCCATCGTCATCTTGCTGAGCCAGTTGGAGAACTTCCGCGTAGGCCATGGGCCCGACGCGCACTGGCTGGCCGGCCAACAGCTCTGGGTGATGCTCGGGCTCACGGCGCTCTCCGTGGCGCTCATCTTCGGCCTGCCCCGCATCAACAAGAACCTGCCCGCGCCGCTCATCACCATCGTCGGCGTCGCCGGCATCGCCATGGCCCTGGGCCTGGACGCCCGCACCGTGGCGGACCTGTCCACCATCAAGGGCGGCTTCCCGCTGCCCTCCATCCCCATGGTGCCATTCTCGTTCGAGACGCTGCGCATCGTCTTCCCGTACTCGCTCATCTTGGCCGCCATTGGCCTCATCGAGACCCTGCTGACGCTGAACCTCATCGACGAAATCACGGACACCGTGGGCCGCCCCAACAAGGAGTCCCTGGCCCAAGGTGCGGGCAACATCATCACGGGCTTCTTTGGCGGCATGGGCGGCTGCGC
>JBFKTF010000007.1:0-27616 GCA_041636435.1 Thermoplasmatota archaeon | reverse complement strand
GCGACGCCGTGGACCCGGAGACCGTCTTGCGACGCGCCACAGCGGCCGGTGCGACCTATGCGGACGTGCGCATCGAATCCGTCGATGAGCAACGCATGACGATCCAGGACCGCGAGCTGCGCAACCTCGTTGGTGGCAGCGAGACTGGGTTCTCCATTCGTGTGCTCGTCGACGGCAACTGGGGCTTTGCCAGCAGCAACGAGCTGAACCCGGCCAGTTGGCGCAACGCCTTGGACGCCGCCCTGGGTCTGGCCAAGGGCACGGCCGGCCACCGCGAACCCGTGGTGTTGTCCGAGACGGACCCCGTCAAGGCCCGGGTCCATTGGCGCCCCCGCATCCACCCGCGCGACGTGGACGTCTCCGAGAAGCAAGAACTGCTGGCCGACATGGACCGGGCCGTGCGCGAGCGGCCCGAGGTGCAGAACGTCACCACCGCGTTCACGGACGCCTTGATTCACAAGGAGTTCTGGAACAGCGAGGACACCCAAATCGAATGGAGCATGGCGCGCAGCGTCGTGCAAGTCCACTTCACCGCGCGCCGCGGCGGCGACCTGGCCGGTCGCAGCAGCCGCGTGGGAGGCACCCGTGGCTGGGAGCTGTTCCAAGAACAAGACCCCGTGGAGAAGGCCGCCAAGGCCGCGAAGGCCGCCGTCGACCAACTCGGAGCGCCCTCCGCAAAGGGTGGCCGCACCACCGTCGTCATCGACCCGGAACTGGCCGGCGTCTTCGCGCACGAGGCCGTCGGACACGCCGCCGAGGCCGACCTGGTGGCCGCTGGCGAATCCTGCTTCAGGGGCCGCATCGGCGACCGCCTCGGCATCGAAGGCCTGCACATCCACGACGATTCCACCATCGAGGGCGCCTTCGGCAGCTTCCCCTTCGATGACAACGGCATCCCAGGCCAAGACAAGGTCATCCTCGACGACGGCATCCTGCGCGGCTACCTCTGCGACCGGGAACGGGGTGGCGAACTGGGCATGGAAGCCAACGGCGCCTGCCGCGCCCAAGACTTTGGGCACCGGCCCCTGGTGCGCATGAGCAACACCCTCATCGAACCTGGCGACCACACCCGCGACGAGGTCTTCGACGTCAAGGACGGCATCTATTGCCGAGGCAGCCGCGGCGGCCAAGTGGACACGGCCCGCGGCACGTTCCTCTTCAACGCCCAAGATGCGTTCCGCATCGAGAACGGCGAAATCACCGAGCCCCTGCGCGACGTGTCCCTGACCGGGGACATCCTCAGCACGCTGCTGCACATCGACGCCCTGGGCAACGAACAACGCCTGGGCGACCCGGGCTACTGCGGCAAAGGCCAATGGGTTCCCGTCTGCGACGGTGGCCCCCTCGTGCGCATCCAAGACTGCCTCGTGGGAGGGTCCTGATGCACGACCAAGACCCGCAACAAATGCTGGGCCAAGCCGAACGGCTCGTCGAGCAAGCCATGAACGCGGGCGCGGACGAAGCGGAGGTCTACTGGACCCGCTCCGTGGGCTTGGAAGTGGTCATCGAGAACAACGCCATCCAAGGCGGCGGCCGCGCACGCACTGAAGGCGCCGGCCTGCGACTCCTCAAGGACGGCCGCCTGGGCTTTGCCTACCTCACCGACGTGGATGCGTCGCAGAAGACCATCGAGCGGGCCCTGAAGCTCAGCCGCCTCGCCCCGAAGAAAGCGATGTCGTTCCCCGAGCCGGGCCAACTGCCCCGCATCGAGAACCAGTGGGACGACGCCACCGCCAGCTTGGACGTGCAAGCGAGTCTGGGCATGGCCCAAGAATTGCTGGCCGTTGTCAAGGACCACGACGGCATCCAACTCGCCGGCGGCGGGGTGGACACCGGTTGGCACATGGACGCCATCGCCAATAGCCACGGCGTCGCGGCATGCCACCGGAGCACCGCCACCAGCGTGGGACTCAACCTCGTCACCCACGACGGCGACGCCGCCATGAATCTCTGGGACGACGAGACCACCCACATCGGCGCCCCCGACGGCCAAGCCCTCGTGGCGCGCTGCATCGAAGATTTGCTGAGTCTGCGCGGACCCAAGCCCAGCGCCACTGGCTCCGCCGACGTGGTGTTCCGGCCCAGCGCTGTCTCCGAGCTGGTGGGCCACGTCATTGGCAGCGCCATTGACGGTGACGATGCACTGCGCGGCAAGACCGTCTGGAGCGACAAGCTCGGTGAGTCCGTCGCCGCGACGGAGCTGCAAATCATCGACGATCCGCTGCGGGCCGGCGCCATCGGCGTGGCGCCTTTCGACGGCGACGGCGCCCCCACGCGCGCCACGCCCATCGTGCAAGACGGCGTGCTGCAGACGTTCCTGTTCGACACCCGGGACGCCGCCGAACACGGCAAAGAATCGACCCACCACGCCCAGCGCAACTCGTTCAAGTCGCCCCCCAGCGTCGGGGCTCACCACTTGGTCCTGGAGGGCCGTCACCCCCGCCCCGATGCGGACATCATTGGCGACGTGGACGACGGTTACCTGGTGGAATCCGTGCTGGGAGCCCACACCGCCAACGCCACCACCGGCGACTTCAGCATCACTGCCCCCAACGTCTGGCGCATCGAAGGCGGCGACGTGGTGGGTGCCGCCGAGGAAATCGCCATCGCCGGCAACCTGCCCGAGCTGCTGATGCGCATCGATGGCATCGGCGACCGGCCCCGCCGCATGGATGGCGCCATGCTCCCCATGCTGCGCTTCCACGATGTGCACGTCTCGGCATAGGACGGTCTGGCCCGAACGGAAGACAAACCATTATCTGAGCGGGGCGACCCCATTCCATTGTGGCCAAGGTCACGCTCGACGTCGAGACATTCAAGGCATTGGCCAGCCCGACCCGGCTGGACGTGTTGCGTGCCCTCGATGAGCGTCGCAAGACCCTCTCCGAGCTCGCCAAGGAACTGGAACTCAACAAGGCCACCATCCACGAGCACCTGCAATTGCTGGTGGCGTGCCAACTCGTCAAGAAGCGCGACGACGAAGGCCGCAAGTGGATCTATTACGAATTGACCTGGCAAGGCGAACGCCTCCTGCACCCCCAGGAGACCACCACCTTCGCGGTCTTGCTTGGCTTGAGCGTCGCCGCCGCCGGCGGAGGGCTCGCGGTGCTGGGCCGGGCCCTGGACTGGTGGTGGGCCGAGCAACAGATGCTGGCCGAACCGGGCATCGAAGGCCCCACGGTCCAAGGCGGGCCCGAGGCCGACTCGCGGGAGACCAGCGCCGACCAATCCGACGACCAAGGCGCCCAGTCCCCCGAATCCCAGAGCCAAGCCGCGTTCCACAACGAAACCGCCGAGGACGCCGCAGGAGCCGACGAGGTCGCCGCATCCGATGCCAGCTCGACGTTCTTCGACGAGGACGGCATCCTGAGCATCCTCCTCCTGTTGACGAGCATCTTGCTGGCCGTGTTCGCCACGGTCGTGCGCAAGCGGCGCTGATTGCGCGCAATCGGAACAATTCCGGTCAAGCTTTGAATCGAAGCCGGGCTGGAATGCCCATGGCCTTCGAGATGCAGGTGGTCAGCCACTCCCCGCTGACCAACGAGGAGGACCCCGAACGGGTCGCCCAGCTCTTCTTCCAAATGATTGGTTACACGGCCCGCAAGGGCCCCGACCACGGCATCTCGTTCAAGGTGTTCTACGAGTGCTTCCTGATGCACCCGCAGAAGGACTGGACCGTCGAGGAGCTGGCCGCCGCCGCGGGCACCACGATGCCCAGCATCTACCGCCACCTGAACAAGTTGAAGGATCTCGACATCATCGAGGACCACTACATCGACTTGGACGGTGAACGCAAGCGCGCGTTCCGCCTACGCTACGGGGACTTCGGCAAGGCCTGGAACTTCGCCGAAGCCCACTTCCAGCTCGCCATCGACAATTACCGCAAGACCGTCGACCACCTGGAACAGCTGCTGGCCGAGCGCCGCGGTCAAGTCGTCTTGGCTCAGGCCTGAGCCAGTTCCAAGAACAACTGGTGCAGCCGCGTGTCCGGGGTCAACTCGGGGTGGAATGCGGCGGCCAGCACCTTGCCCTTCTTGCCCGCCACGGGCCGGTCCTGGAACGTCGCCAGCACCTCCACGTCACCGACGCGCTCCCATGCCGGGGCGCGGATGAACACCGCGGGCATCGTCCCGATGCCCTCCACGTCGAGCATCGCCTCGAAGCTCTCGCGTTGGCGCCCGAAGGCGTTGCGGTCCACGTCCGCATCCAGGAGCCCCAGCAATTCGATGTCCTTGTCCGCCACGTCGTGGCTGGCGCCTTGGCTCAGCAAGATCATCCCGGCGCAGGTGCCGAACACCGCCAGGTCGCCGCTGCGGGCCCGCTCCACGAGGGGTCCCTGGACGCCGGTGCTGCGCAGCAAGCGGCTGATGGTGGTCGACTCGCCTCCCGGCAACACGATGCCCTGGCAACGGGCCAGGTCCTCGGCGTGCCGCACCTGAATCACGTCAATCGACATGCCGGCCTCTTGGGCGGCGGCATGCAATGCGTCGGCGTGTTCGGAGACGGCGCCTTGGACGGCGAGGACACCGATGGTGGTCACGGCTGCGCCGAGTCGCCATCACTGGAAAGCGTGGCGGTCTCTTGGAGAATCGTCAAGCGCCCCTCGTAGCCGATGCCCGAGTAGCTGTTGACTTGCACCGTGTAGCTTCCCGGGGGCATCATGTGGGCGAGATTGGCCGCGTAGAACGTGCCGGTCTCGTCCGAGTACGGCGAACCGATGGAGGCAATCTCTTGGCCCGAGGCGTCGAGCACGGCCAAGTCGATGTCGTCCTTGAGTGGGTTCGGGTCGCTCGTCTGCCGGATGGCGATGGTGAGCTTCTGGGTCAGGGGTTCCAATGAGAAGCCGACGCGGGCCGTGTTGGATTCGTGCTCGGGCACCGCGCCCGTGATGAGGCCCTGGTTGCCGCGCAGGCGCACCGTCATCGTGCTGGTGTGCAGTTCCGTCCAATCCAGGTCGGGCATGCAGTGGCTCGTGAAGCGCACCTGGCTGGGCGTGTCGCCGCCAAACAGGATTTCCTGGCCCCGGGCCTGGTCGTCGTCGGCCACCAGGCTCGTGAGCAGGACACGAAGGTGGTCGCCGTCCTCCACGTGCAGGCCGCCCGGGGGCATCGCGATGACCTCCACGTAATGATGGACGCTGCCAGGCGTGGGCGTCGCTTCGGCGTACTCGCGGCCATAGTCGGGCACGAAGCCACCGGACGTGCCAATCTGGTTGAACCAGTGGTAGCCCTCGCCGGGGTCTCCGCCGATGACCACCGGCGCCGGGGTGCCGTGGTTGCGCACCCAGTACTCGAGGGTCAGGTTGCCTTCGATGCGCATGCTCTGCACGAACGGCGCGCTGTGCCATTCGTCCATCTCGTCCACCAAGAACGCTTCATCGAAGCCGTTGCTGAATTGAGAACCCGCAGCGGGCGCCTCGGGGAGCAACGTGTGGCCGGGCCCGAACCAAAGGGTCGTGTCGCCCGCCTCGCAGCGCACCGGCTCCGGCGCGGGGAGATTGGTGGACGGCACGCCGGCGCAACCCGATAGAAGCAGTGCCAACAAGAGGACCAACAGACGCACGACGTTCCACTCCTGGCGCGGACCTTATGCATTGCGGCGCGCCCCTTATGCCCGGAGCCGGACTCGAGCGCCCGTGACCCGGCAGGCCCTCGCCGCCCTCGTCGCGGTGCAGGTGCTCTACGGCATGCTGCCCGCCGCCGGGAAGACCGTCTTCCGGGACTTGGACCCCTTGGCCATGACGTGGGTCCGCATCACGGGGGCCACCCTGCTGATCCTGCTCATCCACCAGGCCCGGCGCGGTGCTTGGCCGACGCGGGGCATGTGGCCCGGCATCGTCCGGCTGGCGTTCTTTGGGGTCATCGTGAACATGGGCTTGTTTGCCCTGGGCTTGCAACGGACGCACCCAGTCAACGCCACGTTGCTCATCACGACCATCCCCATCTTCACCTACATCATCGCCGTCGCCATGGGCAAGGAGAGCATCGGCCCACGACGCCTGTTTGGCATCCTCATGGCGCTCTCCGGGGCGGTGTACCTGGTGGGCTTGTCCGGATTCCAAGCCAGCCTCGCCACGGCCTTCGGCGACATCCTCGTGCTCCTCAACGCCTTGAGCTTCAGCGTCTTTCTGGTCATCAGCAAGCGCTGGACGCAGGAACACGACCCCTTCGACGTCACCGTTTGGGTCCTCGTCGTCGCCGCCGTCGTCTTCCTGCCCATCGGATTGGCGGTGGATGGCTGGCAACAACTCGACGCCGCGCGCGGTGAGACCCTTTGGTGGATGGCGTTCGTCATCGCGGGCCCCACCGTCGCTGCCTACTGGCTCAACGCCACGGCCCTGCGCCGCGTGCCCAGCAGCACCGTGGCCGTCTTCATCTACCTCCAGCCGCCTGTCTCGGCGCTGTTTGCGTGGTGGATTCTGGGCATCGTCCCAGGGTGGGAGCTGCTGCCAGCGGCCGTCTTGATCCTGGCTGGCGTGACGATCGTGAGCCTGCTGCGGGAGCGGGCCGTCGTGGTTTCTTAGGCCCACGGCTTATTGAGCCCGATTCTGTGTCACCCCGGATGCAGGGACCTCTGGCCGACGCAGATGCTCACGACGAGCAGCCAATCAACCTGGGTGGTGGCATGTTCCTGGCCGCCGTCAGCCACGAGATCCGCACGCCCCTCAATGCCATCCTCGGCATGACCAGGCTGCTGCTCGAAGACGAAGACGACGACGACAAGCACCGCCGCCTGGCCGCCGTGCACACCAGCGGCAAGCACCTGTTGAGCCTCATCAACGACCTCCTGGATCTATCCAAGGCGGAGAGTGGGCGCATCGATTTGGAATCGGTCCCCTTCGGCGTGGATGGCCTCGTCGACGACGTATTGGAGATGGTCGCCGTCGCTGCCGCCTCCAAGCGGCTCTCCATCCGCGTGCAAATCGAGCCGGATGTTCCCGCCGGCCTCATCGGCGATCAAGGCCGCCTGCGCCAAGTGTTGCTCAATCTCGTGGGCAACGCCATCAAGTTCACCCACGAAGGGCACGTCCAGGTGCGCGTGGCCATGGATGGCCCGCGCATCCGCTTCGAGGTCAGCGACACGGGCACCGGTATCCCCGACGAGATGCGTGGCTCCCTGTTCAACCCGTTCATGCGCAGCCCGGAAAGCCGCCGGGTCGGAGGCGCCGGCCTCGGGCTAACGATTTCCCGCCACATCGTACAGGCCATGGGAGGCGAACTGCGCTACGTCCCCGGCAACGGTTCCGGGGCCACCTTCGTGGTCACCGTCCGGCTGCCGGAAGCGCGACTCGAACGGCCCCACGACCTGCGCGGAATTCGAGGCTGCCTTCGCTCCGGGGAGGCGTCTTGGCTTGTTCCCCTGCTCGAGGGCCGGGGCATGGAGGTCTCCGTTTGCGATGACCACGACGGCTGCGAGGGCGTTCTCATCGCCGATGCCGGCCTCGTGGACGACGCGCCGATCGAGCTTTGCTGGTCGGAGCCCGACGACGGCGGATGCCACGTGATGAAGCCCGTGGTGCCCGGCCTGCTGGCCGCCGCCATTCGGCAAGAGGTGTTGGGGGATGCTGCCCCGCGGCGCGACATGTTCGACGCCGGATTGGGCCGTCGCCATCCCCTGCGGATATTGGTGGCCGAAGACAACGAACTGAACCGCGACCTCATCCTCGAGTTCCTGGCGGCCTTTGGCTACACGGCCACCATGGCCTGCGATGGCGCCGAGGCCGTCGCCGCCGCCGAAGCGGCCGCCTTCGACCTCATACTCATGGACGTCGAGATGCCCAAGTTGGATGGCATGGAGGCCACGGAACGCATCCGCCGGCTCCATGGGCGCCCCCGCATCGTGGCGCTGACTGCGCACGCCACCAAATCCATTCGCGACGGTTGCACGGCCGCCGGCATGGACGACGTCATGACCAAACCCGTTGCACCCGAAGACTTGGCATTCCAATTGCGCTGCACCAGCCGGCGCCGCACACAACACCTCGTCGCCCCCGGGCCTCCGCAGGTGGCGGCCGTCATCGACCGGTTCAAGCCCCGCGTCGATCAGATGCTGGCACTCGATGGGCCGATGCTAATCAACGCGCTGCGCTGCGATGACCGCGGCGCGGCCAAGATGATGGCCCATCGCATGCGGTCCACCGTCGCCCTCGTGGGCCTCACGGATTTGGCCTACTTGCTGGCCAGCATCGACGCCGACGATGGGGTCTGCCACGACATCCTGGCCCTGGAACAGGCCATGGACGCGGCCATTTCCGTGCGCGTCTGAAATCCGAGCATCAACGGCTGCCGCTTTGCCCGCCATCGGGCCGAGACCGCCTAGATGCCGCGGGTGGCGTATTGGACGTCGATCTCGTCCACTCGACGGGCATTCGCTGCGCTCTTGCCCGCCATCGGGCCGAGACCGCCTAGATGCCGCGGGTGGCGTATTGGACGTCGATCTCGTCCATGTTACGGCCCACCATGGCTTCGCCCAGGTTCTTGCTGACCTCGGCGACGACGCTGGCGTCCGTGAAGTGGGTGGTTGCCTCGACGATGGCCTTGGCGCGCTGGGCGGGGTTGCCGGACTTGAAGATGCCACTGCCGACGAAGACACCGTCGCTGCCCATCTGCATCATCATGGCGGCGTCCGCGGGGGTCGCGATGCCGCCGGCGGTGAAGTCGACGACGGGGAGGCGGCCCAGCTTGCGGACGTCGGTCAGGACGTCGCGGATGTTGCCGACGATGGTCTCGTACTCGAGGCCATGGTAGGCTTCGGCGAGGTAGGCGTCTTCGACACCGAGGTCGTTGAGGACGGCTTCGTTCAGGGGGTCGTAGCGCTCGGCGAACTTCTCCGCCAGCGTGTCCAGCTCGTGGTCTTCCATGTCCTGGACGATGTGGACGCCGCGGGTCATGAGGCGGCGGTGGCGCATCGCTTCCACGATGTCGCCGCTGCCGGCTTCGCCCTTGGTGCGGATCATGGCGCAGCCTTCGGCGATGCGGCGGACCGCTTCACCGAGGTTGGTGCCACCGCAGACGAACGGGACGGTGAAGTCCTTCTTCATGACGTGGAAGAAGGGGTCGGCCATGGTGAGGACCTCGGATTCGTCGATCATGTCGACGCCGAGGCTCTCGAGGATCTGCGCTTCGGCGAAGTGGCCGATGCGGCACTTGGCCATGACGGGGATGCTGACGCTGTCGATGATCTCGGAGATCATGGACGGGTCGCTCATGCGGCTGACGCCACCCTGGGCCCGGATGTCGGCGGGGACGCGTTCCAGGGCCATGACGGCGACCGCGCCGGCCTCTTCGGCGATGGCGGCCTGCTCGGGGTTCACGACGTCCATGATGACGCCGCCCTTCTGCATCTTCGCGAAACCACGCTTGACGAGGTCGGTGCCCCAGCGCAGGTCGTCCATGTTCAGTGCCATGGGGCGGCCGAGGTCCAGGCCATATATCAACAGGAGGCCACCCATGGACTGGCAAGACAAGCCTTTGGCTCCGGGCGGAGGGCTCATCCGTGCGCCCTGGCTGGTGGGATTGCCCCAATGACGAGGTTATCCCAGTCTGATTCTGTTATCAAATCATGATGACAAGCTCAACGCTGAGGGGCAGGTCGGGTCAACGTGACCAGTTGCCAGATGACCACCGGGAGGCCGATGATGGTCAACGCCGTCACCGGTTGCATCAGGAACGCGGTGCCACGGCCCCAGATGGCGCCGGAGCCCAGGCCGATGGTGGCGGCCAAGTAGCCGATGGTGATGGTGCCGCCGATGGTGCCGATGAGGCGCTGCACCAGTCCTTTGAGTTGTTCGTCTTCTGGGCTGTGGGCGTCCCAACTGCTCTCGATGGCGACGATGTTGCCGATGGTGAGCAGGCCAAACAGAATGGCGAAGACGCCCATGGCGGCGGCGTGCAGTTGGTTCATCGGTCCCTCCCAATGTGGGCCAAGGACAACACCCCGAACAAGGTGAACGGTGGTAGCAGCGCCAGCACGCTGGCGGCGATGCCCGCCGGGTGGCCCCAGGGTTGTTCGTAGAGCAACCCAAATCCGGCCGCGGCCACCAACAACCCCACGAGCACCATGCCGATGCCCACGCCCCGGAAGGTGGCGAACTCTGGTTCCACGTACTCGTCGGGGTCCAGTTGCTCAATCCCGATGGCAAAGGACATGGTGGCCGCCACGGCGATGCCGCCGATGAGCAAGAAACCCGCCACGCCCAGAATCATGGCGGCCGAAAACCGGGGGCCTCGGCGCTGGTTGGTGGCCTCGTGCGTGGCGAGGCCCGGTGCGGCGCTGAAGCGGTCGTCCTTGGGGGGTTCCACGGGCGCGGCGGGCGCTTCCTGGGCGGGCTCGTCGGCCGCGGGCTTTTCCCAAGGCCGGTAGTCGCTCATGGCAGGTGGGCTTGCATCTTCTGTTGCACTTCACCCTCCAACTCCTTGCGGAACCCAAGCGCGAAGGCGGTCTCGCTGATGATGAACATGGGGGCGACGAAGATCTGGAAGACGTTGTCCACCAAGGCGGGGCGGCGCTTCTCCCAGACGCCATGGCCAATGAATTGGACAATCCAACTGGCCACGAACAAGCCGCCGGCGATGCCCCAAGCCACGCCCGTGCTGAGGTTGGCGTTGACTTGGATTGCCGTGACCAGGAGCACGGTGAACACGGCCACCGCCGCGACACCCAGCGCCAAATCCAGCAGCAAATACCAGGTCAGCAGGATGGCGGTGATGACGAAGGCCGCCGTGACGTCCACGCCACCCAACGTGATGAGGTGGACGCGGTCCAGGGCAATCATCAATGTCCACACGATGGCGGGCACGAAGACGAAGTGGATGGCGCGGTTCACCGGGTGCCGGTGGTATGCCGCGTAGACACTCATCTGGTCGGCCAGGCTCTTCATGGGCTTGCAGCCGCTTTTCGGTTCATGGACCTACCGGGCTGTCCGGCAATGGAGGCAGGATGGTCTCGAATTCGACTTCGTGGCGCATCAGCAGCCACAAGGCGCCGGCCAATGGCGTCGGCGCCAACAACATCAGGCCAAACCAAAGCAAAGGGTTGGCCCCGAGCATCAGAAACGCAGGCAACGCCGCCAACGCCGTGGCGGCGCAGCCGATGGTCCAAGTCAACACGATGCGGGTGCGCCGTTCGCCGGCGACACCGAAGCTGGAGAGCAACCAATCGTCTTGGCGCCGCAGCCAGAACAGGCTCGCCGCCACGACCAGCCCCACCGGGGCCAGGAACAATTGACTGACCGCCGCCGCGGGCAGTGCCCACGCGGCGCGGGGGTCTTCCCGGCGCCACAGCAACAGGAACGTGGTCAACGCAACGAACCCGATGCCGTGCATCACCAAGAGCAAGCGCTCCGGGCCGTTGGCGCCTTGCGTCGTCAGCAAGCCCAGGGCGAAGGCGAACTGCTCCAGCAAGAGGCGAAGCAGTCCATCGAAGCCCAGCAAGACCATGAGCACCATGGCGACGACGTGGGTCCAGAGCACGCCATACAGTACGCCGATGCGGTCCGACATCGAATCCAAGCGGAGGAGGGGGAAGAAGAGATTTGGGGTCAGGCCGTTGAAGCAAGGATGCTGGCGGCGGCCACGAAAACGCCACGACGCAGCTGGTTGGCCCCTTGCGCCGCGTGGGTCGCGGCGGGCCCCCGCCTCAGTTCAGAATCGCCTTCTGGGCGGTCGGGGGGTACGTGACGACCCGGAACCAGAACTGGTCGATGGCGCGCACGGCGGACACGAATTGGTCGAAATCGACGGGCTTGGTCACGTAGGCGGCCGCCTGCAGGTCGTAGCTGCGCACGATGTCCTCGTCGGCCTTGCTCGTGGTGAGCACAATGACCGGGATGGTGCGGAGCTCCTCGTCGGCCTTGATCTCCTCGAGCACTTCACGACCCGACTTGCGGGGCATGTTGAGGTCCAAGAAGATCACGTCAGGCCGTGGTGCGTTGGCGTGCTTGCCTTCGCGGCGCAGGAACGCCATGGCTTCCACGCCATCTTCCACGACGTGCGGGCGGTTCTCGACCTTGCTGTCTTCCAGCGCGGCCAGGGTCAGTTCGACGTCGTCGGGGTTGTCCTCCACGAGGAGGATTTCGATCATATGGGTCTCAGTCATGTGGTACACCAGCAGGGAGTCGGATGTGGAACGTCGTGCCTTGGCCGACTTCGGAGTCGAGCCAGATCTTGCCACCGTGGCGTTCCACAACGCGATGCACGATGGATAGGCCGATGCCCGTGCCGCTCGTGTCGGAGCGGGGGGCCAGCCGTTGGAAAATAACGAAGATGCGGTCGAACTGGTCCTTGGGGATGCCAACGCCGTTGTCTTGGACCGTGATGTGCCACCAGCGGCCATCCAATGTGGCGCCGATGTTGATCTCTGGCGCCACGCCGTCGCGACTGTATTTGATGGCGTTGCGAATCAGGTTGTTGAACACCTGCCCCAGCTGGGGGGCGTCGCCGGGCAGGGTCGGCATGGCCGCGCGGTGCACGCGGGCATTGCTTTCCCGAACCAGCGTCCGCAGGTGCTCGACTTCGTCATCGATGATGCGCCCTAGATCCACGGTCCCCGTGATGTCGCCATGGGTCGTGATGCGGCTATACGCCAGCAGATCCCCGATGAGTTGCTGCATGCGTTGGCTGCCGGCGATGGTCTTGTCGAGGTAGCGCTTGGCGCCATCCGGAAGCTCGTCGCCGTAGCGGCGGTCGAGCAGTTGGCTGAAGCCGCTGATGGTGCGCAGGGGTTCCTGCAAGTCGTGGCTGGCGATGTAGGCAAAGTGTTCCAGGTCGTGGTTGGAGCGTTCGAGCCGAGACTTTGTCTCCAGCAGTTCGTCGACCTCTTGCTCGATGGCCCGGGTTTGGCTGCGTGCGCCCATGATGGCCACGAGAACGAAGCCTGCCGCGATGGCCACCAACGTCAGGAAGTAGCCGATGCCCGCCACGGGCAGGGGCGAGATGAGCAGGTTCCAGTATTCGCCCGAGATAAACAGGAACAGCAAGACAAGCACGTACATGGCGGCGATGCCAATCAGGCTGGCCCGCATGGCGCCGTGCATGCGGCGGCCCGCTTGTTCGGCGCGTTGTCGCGTGTTGTGGTATTGATAGGACGCGTAGGTCGCACCCAGGATGGGGAGGAACATTCCGGTGCCGGCAATGGGGGCCAAGGCGGAGTCGGCGGCCAGGGGCTGGGCTCGGCGCAGGTCGAGATGGTATGCGCCGCTCGTGGTCATCATCTCCGGACCCAACCACCAGACGACCTGACCGTCGGCCGTGGTGGCCTGAAGGTCAATCCATGGTGCGGGGCCCAGGGGTGTCGCGAACGCACTGGGGATGGGCGTCTCATCGAAGTGCAATTCCGCACTGGGCCTCCACCCAACGAGGTGTTCGGGTTCGATGCGCCACGCGATGCGTTCCACGGTGTCCAAGGCGCCGCCGGCCACGGCCCTGTCCAAGAGCGTGTGCTGGAACGAGGGCAGTCGCCCGCCGCTGACGACCACGCTGACGTCTCGGACCTGTGAACTGTAGCTCTTGCCCGGGTCCACCGGCGACGCCGTGTCATCAAAGAGCCACGTGATGCGCAACTCCGTCGCACCCTGGCCGATGGTGTGGCGCACGCTGCGTTCTTGGCTCTCGGCCGCCGCGGGGGCACTCCGATCGAAAATCTCCAGCGTGGTGGTCTGGCCAGCCCCGTTGTCCACGACGGTGAGTCGTTGCACGAAATCGTTGGCCTGGTTGACGACCGGCACGGACCCTTCCTTGTATGCGGTCGTGACCATGCGGTTGGCGCGGAACTCCAATTCCAGGACCTCGGCATTGGCGTCCACTGGCACCCTGAGCACGGCCTCCGCACAGCCTTGGTCTTGCGCGGTCTCGGCGAAGGAGAAGTGATGTTCCGCGACGCGCACCAGGGACGCATCGCAAGCTTCCCGCAGATCGTCCATGATCTCCAGTTCGTGGAGTGGCTGCGCCATCTGCAGGTGCAGGGTCGCCGAAATGCCGGAACTCTGGGCGGCCGCCGGGCTCAGCAGGATGAGCGCGACGAGCAGCCAGAGGCGCTTCATCTTGCAAACACTCCGGGGACGTCGCGGATCCAGGCCGCTGGCGAATCGGTTTCGGCCCAGTAGGCACCCAGCCCGTCCTCCGGGCAGTCGTCGCTGAGGCGTTGCCGGGCCTCGCCATGGAACTCCATGCTGCGGAAGATGTCGAATGCCAATGTGCCTTGTCGGAACTGGCAGCTGGCTTGGCCGACCAGTAGATGATCGGGGCCTGTGGTGAATTCCAATGCCGCCGTGCCGTGCAGGGTTTCGTGGAACATCACGAAGCTGAAGTTTCGGTGGTTCCAGACCGTGTCCAAGCTGTTCCCGAACGTCGCTCGGTCGCCTTCCTCGTCGCGCAGGCGGACACCGACGTCCTCGACGGTGTAGTAGAATCCGTTGGCTGGCGCGGCTTCGTCGGGCAACTCGTCCCGGTGTGGGGTGACGGGGATGTGCTGCGGCGGTCGCAGGTCCATCGATGCCTCGATGACGTTCCAGCCCCGTTCGTGCAACGTCGTGAATGTCTCCCCGTCCGCGTACCATTCCAAGACGTAGAAGTTGAATCCGCCGTCCACGGCGGTGAATGGGCTGGGCGTGCTGGTGGGCTGCACCGGCTCGAACCCGTCGACACTGGGTGGCTCGATCATCACGTGCAGCGCACCCAGCCACCAGGGGTTGTCTCCCCCGCAGGCAACCACGCCGATGCCCACGGCGCTGAACTGGAAGTTGACCGGCATGCCCCAGACAGAACTGGCGTCCGCGGCTTGATACCCTGCAGGCAAGAATTGGTTGGGCCACCCGACGTCCGTGAACGGGATGTTGTGGAAGACGTGGCAGTCCTGCTTGCCCAACTCCAGGAGCAGTGGCTCGGGTGGCACGTCGATGCTTGTCAGCGGCGACTCGTGGCTGGGCACGCCCGCGCATCCAGACAGCAGGAGCATGGCGAGGACGAACAACAACCGCAAGCTACACCTGTCGCCGGCGCACCGACAACAAGGCAAAACCACCCGGCACCAATACTTAAGCCGGCGGCCTGGAAACCACGATTTCCCTGCAAGCTGGCGGAATTCGTGACAGGTTTCAGTGGAGATGCCTACACCTGGCAGCCCCCAACCGCTTTGACGGGGCCCGGCTTCGCCGCCGCCATGGCCCAACTGCAGATCGACCCCGTCGTCCGTGGAGAAGACGGCGCCATCATGCGCCACATCGAGGAGCGCCTCAACCGCTTCGAGAACAAGAACACCTGGTGGCGCCATTCCCAGAACGGCACCATGGACGAATTCGATGCGGCCTTCGATGCGGCCGTGGCTCGCTTCGAATCCGACGAACTGGGCAAGGACCACCCCATCGTCGTGGGTGGCCAAGCCCTCCAGCGCGACACCTTCGAAGTCACCAGCCCCGCCGACACCAACGTGGTGGTCGGCCGCTTCAGCAAGGGCACCCGCGATGACGTGCGCAACGCCATCGCCATCAGCAAGGAACACCAGAAGGCGTGGGCCGCTCGCCCCTGGCAAGAACGCGCCAGCATCATCGAGGCCGCCGCCCAACACATCACCGACCACTTCTATGACTACTGCGCCGTCATGACGTGGGAGACCGGCAAGACCCGCTTCGAGGCGAGCATCGACGTCGACGAAGGCGTCGACTTTGGCAACTTCTACGCGATGAACTACCGCGAACACAACGGCTACGACATGCTCATGGGCAAGCCGTTCCCCAATGAGACCTGCCGCTCCATCCAGAAGCCGGTCGGCGTGTTCGCCGTGACTTGCCCATTCAATTTCCCCGTCGCCATCACCTTCGGCATGGCCGCGGCGGCCCTGCTGACGGGCAACGCCGCCATCATCAAGCCCAGCATGAAGGGCTGCCTGAGCGGCAAGATGGTGTTTGACGCCTTCATGGCCGCCGGCGTGCCCGCCGAGGTCTGCCACTTCATCACCGGCGAAGACGAAGTCGTCAGCGCCGAACTGCTGGAGAACCCCGACATCGACGGCCTGGTCTTCACCGGCTCCAAGCGCATCGGCATGATGGCGATGCAAAAGATCGTCGACCACGGCCGCCCCAAGCCATTCATCGCCGAAATGGGCGGCAAGAACGCGGTCATCATCACCGCCAACGCCGACCTGGACAAGGCCGTGCAAGGCGTCTACAAGTCCGCCTTCGGCTTCAGCGGCCAGAAGTGCAGCGCGTGCAGCCGCGTCTACGTCCACAAGGACGTGGCCGACGAGTTCATGGACCGCCTCAAGAAACTCACCGACGCCACCACCATCGGCCACCCTCGCGAGAAGGGCCACTTCATGGGCCCCGTCATCGAGGCCCGCAAGCTGGACCTGTACCGCGAAGTCGTCGAACAGGTCAAGGCCGACGGCGGCCAAATCGTCAGTGGCGGCGAGGTCCTGGACGGCCTGCAGGGTCACTACGTCAAGCCCACCGTCGTCACCGGCCTGCCGCTGGACCACCGCGTCTTCCGCGAGGAGTTCTTCATGCCGTTCACCGCCGTGGCCGTCGTCGACAGCCTCGAACAAGGCATCGAGGAATACAACAAGGTCGAATACGGCCTCACCGCCGGCGTCATGACCGAAGACAAGGCGGAACAGGACCTGTTCTTCGACCGCATCGAGAGCGGCGTCACGTACTGCAACCGCGCCATCGGTGGCAGCACCGGTGCCGTCGTCAACGGCCAATCGTTCGTCGGCTGGAAGCTCTCCGGCAGCACCGGCACCGGCGCCGGCGGCCGCTACTACCTGACGCAGTTCACTCGAGAGCGAAGTCAGACGTGGGCGTAAGCGCGCGACGACGAGCTGTCGAGTAGCAAGGCAAGCCGATTGGGCCTCGAGCGAGCGTTTGCGCACGCTTGAGGGGCCGGAACGGTCGCGGACCTGGGCCTGAGGCCCGCGTCGCCCCCAGGGCAAGCCTGACCAAGCAAGACCGCGATGCTTCCCCATGGAGCGCAAGCTCGTCGTGGGCATCGTCCTCCTCGTCGCCATCGTCGCCATCGCGGCGGCGGTGCGGTGGTTCGTCCCCGACGCCACCGTCGACCTCGACGAGCAGGCCCCCAACGGAGAGACCATCGTCGTGCGCACCGGCATGTGGCGCGATGCCGACGCCGCCCACCAGGCATCGGGCACCATCGAATTGGTGACCATCGACGGCGTGCCATACCTGGAGTTCACCGACTTCCAAATGACGTCCGGGCCCGACGTGTACCTCTACCTGACTGCCAGCCCCGACCCGCGCTCGACGCAAGACGTGGAGCAGGACGGGATCCGCGTCGACGCCATCACGCGGGGAGACCCCGACGCCCACCTCAACGAGCGCGGTTCCTTCTTCGTCGCCCTGGACATGGACTTGGACGCACTCGCGGCCTACGAAGGCGTGGCCGCCTGGTGCGACGACTTCAATGTCCTGTTTGGCAATGCCTCGTTGGTGTGAGTTTTCAGGGCGGTGCTCGTGGCGCATCCGTGGACGACCCGCTGACCGGCATCCTCGGCACCTTGGACGAAGAACCCGAGGCCTCCATTCCCCTGGCCATCGTGGACCTGGAATCCCACATCGACCCGCGCTTCGGCATCGCCACCGCGCAGGCCGTCGCTGCGGGCACCGCCATCGAGCCGGAGATCTTCACCAAGGACAGCGATCTCGATCAATTGCTGGACGCCCACCGTGTCTTTGTCACGGGCAGCGCCGACATGATTGGCGAAGTCGATTGGGCCGAGGAGGTCGCCGTGTTGGTGGCCAACGCCGCCCAGGCCGGAGTCCCCACGTTGGCGGTGTGCTTTGGTCACCAGATGATGGCACGCCACTACGGCGGAGAAATCCGCAGCTTCGACGCGGTGCGCAAGGGCGTGCAACCCATCATGTTCCACGGCGGCGGCCCGTTCCCGCCCGGCTTGGTGCGCCTCATCCACACCCATCGGGACTACGTGGCGAGCCCCGGCAAACTGCGTCCGGTGGCTGCCGGCGGCTTTGGTGGCATCGCCGCCTTGCAGCACCCGGAGTTCCCGCTTTGGACGTGCCAAGGCCACCCCGAGTGGAACGCCACCATTTGCGACATCGACGACGCGCCGGAATGGAAGGGTCTCGACCGGGGCATGTTGGATGCCGCAGGCTTGGAGATCTTGTCGCGGTTTGCGGCCCTCTAAAGCAACGAGGCCTGCCAGGCCAGAATCCATTGGGCTGCGTAGTACAATGGCAGTCCCACGACGCGGTTGTTCCAGCCCGGAGCAACGAAGCGATTGCGCGCCACGAACAGATCGCTGATGGCAAACAACACGGCCCCCACCAGCCACCAAGGCGACGCACTCCACGCGCCGGCGGCCGTCCCCACCATGGCGGCGATGGCGACGACGTAGGCCACCACAGGGCCCCGCATGGGGCCGCGCACGTGGGGCCACAACCAGCGCAGCGTCGCGATGGCCGCCAAGGCCATGCAGGCCAGGCCGACGGCCAAGCCGACGCCATCGACGCCCACGACCAGGAACGCCGCGCCGTAGCATAGATGCCCCAACAGGAACGCGCCCAGGCCCAGCAAGAAGTGCTTCTTCTGCGATGAGATGAGCGCCAGGTCCCCAAGCCAGCACAGGCACAGGCCCGCGACGACGAGGCCCCATGCCGCGGGGCCCACGCCGTGCACGAATGCGGCGGCCAGGAACCCCGTGGAGGCCACCATCTTGCCCACGCCCGCCGACACCTCGCGCCCCATGCGCGCAGCGGCCAAGCTCCACACCAAGCCGGCGACGATGGGGGCAAGCGGCCACCACATGCGCAGGCCAGGGCGGGGTGCCATAGGGACCCATCGGTGCACGATGCCCTTCCAAAAGCGGTATCATCCCCCTGCACCGTCCAGGCACGTGGCCGTGAAGGACGGGCTTCCCGACGAGGCACTGGGTGACGAGTATCCATTCAAGGACCGCTACGTCACGCTCGATGACGGGACGCACATGCACTACATCGAGATGGGACGCGCCGGTCTGCGTCGCCCCACGCTGCTGTTGCTGCATGGCAACCCCACCTGGTCGTACCTGTACCGCCACTTCATGAAGCCGCTCTCCAAGGTGGCTCGCGTGGTGGCCGTCGACCACGTGGGCTTCGGTCGCAGCGACCACCCCAAGGACCCCGACTACTACACCCTGGAGCAACACATCCGCAACCTCGAGGAGTTCGTGGAGAAGGTCGGATTGAAGCGCGTCATCCCCGTCATGCAGGACTGGGGTGGCCCCATCGGCCTTGGCTACGCCACCCGCCACCCGGACAACATCGCCGGGCTCGTCGTGATGAACACGTGGGCGTTCACGGAACGCGGCGCGCCGGAGCTACCATTCTGGTTCAAGGCCCTCACTCGCGGTCGCCTCGGAGACCACTTCATCGGCAAGAAGAACGTCTTCGTGGAAGGCATCCTGCAACGCTTCCTCATGGCCCCCACGCCGGAGATCATGGAAGCCTACCGCCATCCGTTCCCCAACCAGGACAGTCGCGCCGGCGTCGTGCAGTTCCCCCGCATGATTCCCACGGGCCCCAAGCACCTGGAGTGGCGCACCATGGACGACATCGAGAAGCGCCTCGAGACCCTCGACGTGCCCGCCATCATTCTCTGGGCGTTGCAGGACCCGGCCTTTGGCAAGAAGTACGCGCACCTGTTCCATGAGATGTTGCCCCAGGCGGCGGAGCCGGAGTGGTTCCCCGACGCCGGCCACTACCTGCAAGAGGACGTGCCCGGCGAATTGGTGCCTCGCATCGAGGCGTTCGTCAAGGGCTTGTAATCAGCCAAGCGTTGCTGGGCCCAATGGTGACGCCGTTGTACCACACGTACATGTTGCGTCCAGGTTCGCTGGGGACCAATCCGGCCAGCGGGTCGTCCGACGGGACTTGCATGGTGCCTTCCACGGCGCGGATTGCCATGCCCTCCATCTCGTCGTACCAGACCACGGT
The DNA here is from genome assembly GCA_041636435.1 of Thermoplasmatota archaeon. GTDB lineage: Archaea > Thermoplasmatota > E2 > JACPAO01 > JAHFTW01 > JBFGSX01. The sequence continues at coordinate 7,677 of JBFKTF010000007.1, read as the reverse complement.
GTCGTTGCCGACAACGGCGTGGTGCAGGGCGGTGCCAATCGTGAAGCGCCCCACGTCGCCGTAGGATTCGAACGCGTATCCAGGGAAGCCCACGGTGCGTTGCGTGACGGGTGGGCTACCGACGGTGCTCGTGGTCGCCATGCCTCGCACGACGTCGTAACCCGACGCCTGCCACGCATCGGCGATGTTGCTGTCCTCGGAGAAGACGCGGAACCGATACCATTCCACGTCCCCGGCGGGCGCGGGTTCCACGGCGCGGGGCTCGATGCGCAAGGACACGTCCCCATGCACCGTGTCGTTGAACGTGGTGTCCCCCACCGTGAAGCTGGGGCAGCTCAAGATGCGCCAACGGGCCGTCGCGTATGGGACGTCGTCGATGTCGCCGGCGCGCACGTGCGCCTCATAGGGCGCCGGCACCAGGGTGGCGGCCGCCTCGGCGTCCACGCTCGATCGAATCTCGATGCCGGTGCAGTCGTGATAGGCAAAGCCCAGCAGCAACGGAATCTGCACGGGTTGGGGTCCCGGGGGTGGTGCCGTCGTGGTCGGTCCCGGCGTGGGATCCGGGGCCGGGCGCGGCGCGGGGTCGTCGCTGGTGCAACCGGCCAGGACGAGGCACATCATGACCAGGACGATGCGGTGCATGCAGACCCCATGGCCTCGTCTATGCCTTGTCCTTTTCTGCCTTCTCAGCGAACAACTGGTCCACGACTTCCCACACCGTGCGAATGTGGGGGATGGTGATGCTGCCACCCACCACCAGCGCCACGTTGAGTGCATCCAGAATTTCGTCGCGGCTCCACCCCGCCTCCACGGCTTGGTCGCAGTGGTACGCGATGCAGTCGTTGCAGCGCAGCACCGTGGACGCCACGAGGCCCAGCAGTTCCTTGGTCTTGCCATCCAGGGCGCCGTCTCGGTACGCCGCGGAGTCCAACGCGAAGAAGCGCTTCAGGTCCCGGTGGTCTTCCTTCAGCAGGTTGTCCGTCTTGCGTTGGCGTTCGGCGCGGAATTCGTGCAGGTCCATGCGCGGCCACCAACCTCCGGGATTTCACGTCGACGCCTTAACAACGGCACGCCATGGGGGGCTGTGGGCCGGCCACTGTGGCGCCATGACGCCGTCGTCCTGACCTTGGGCATCGCCAGCGTGGCGCTCGTCTTCTGGTTCGAAAGCGCCGGACTCAACCCGGCCCAGACCCGCACCGTGCTGGTCATCGACGCGTTGCTGGTCCTGTACTTCCTCGTGGAGTTCGTCGCCATGTGGCGGGAGCGCGAGTGGAGTCGCACGTGGTTTGTCTGGAATGCCTGGCGGTTGCTGGGCATGATTCCCCTTGCCTTGGCGGACCTGGCGTTCCTGCGGTTGCTGCGCCTGGCCCGCGTCATCGTCGTGCTGGACCACGTCCCCCCCGTGCGCATGGGCATGGACAAGATCCGGCGCAACCTCGACTGGTCCACGCTGCGTCCGTTGGCCATCGCCGCCGGCTTCGTCACCCTCGTCGGGGCACTGCTTGTCTGGCTCGCGGAACGCCGCATGAACCCCAACCTGGCGGAGTTCAGCGAAGCCCTGTGGTGGGCCATCGTGACCGTCACCACGGTCGGCTACGGAGACATCACGCCCATCACGCCCCTTGGACGCACCGTGGCCGTCGCGTTGATGGTGACTGGCATCGGCACCATCGGCATGTTGGCCAGCCAAATCAGTGGCGCCATCGTGAAGGAGAAGCAGACCGAGAAGGAACGGAACGTCGCCACCGCGTTGGAGCGCCTCTCCTCGTTGCACGAGTCGGGCCACCTAAGCGACGACGAATTCGCCGAGGCCAAGGCCCGCGTCCTGGAGTAACACCCATACACGAGCCCCCACGTCGAGGCCCGTGGACCGGTTCAGTCCCTTCCCGCAACCCCTGCGACGGGGCACGTTGCTGCGGCGCTACAAGCGCTTCTTGGCCGACATCGAACTGGACGACGGGACCCAAATCACGGCCCACTGCCCCAACTCGGGCAGCATGCTGGGCATGAAGGAACCGGGCAGCGACGTCGCCGTGCTGCACGTCCCCGATCCCAAGCGGAAGCTGAAGTGGACGTGGGAAATGATCTGCGTCGACGGAGCCGCCGGACCCACCTGGGTGGGCAACAACACCATGCGCCCCAACCAAGCGGTGCGCTGGGCCATCGAACAAGGCCACGTGCCCGGCTTGGACCCCGCCCACGGCATCCGGGCGGAAGTCAAGTACGGCGAAGGCAGCCGAATCGACTTGATGGTGGGCGAGCACCACGTGGAAATCAAGAACACCACCTTGGCCCAGGGGCCCGACGCGGAGCACTTGCCCGATGGCTTGGCGTTGTTCCCCGATGCCGTGACGGCCCGCGGCGCCAAGCACATGGACGAATTGCGCCGCGTCGTCGAGGACGGCGGCGAGGCCAGCGTTGTGTTCTTCGTCAACCGCGCCGACTGCGACCGCTTCGGCGTGGCCGACGACATCGACCCCACCTACGGTGCCGCTCTCCGGGCCGCCCACGACGCCGGCGTCCGCGTGGTGCCCCTTGGCATGGACGTGTCGCCCGACGGCTGGACGGTGCGCGGCGTGCTGCCTTACGCCTTGTAATCCCGGACCAAATGGGCCAAGTCGCGCACCACTTGCTGCGCGTGCCCCACGGGATTGACGCGGGGGTAGACCTTTGCCACGCGCCCTGCGGGATCCAAGATGAACGTGCAACGGCGCGGCACGGCGCTGGAACGCAGCAACGGCTTGCGCCAGGCACCGTACAAGTCGTGCACGGCGCCGTCCTCGTCGCATAGCAGCTTGAAGGGCAAGGCGTGCTTGTCACGGAAGCTGCAATGGTTGCCTGCGTTGTCTTGGCTGACGCCGACGATGGCGGCCTCGTGCAGGCTGATGGCTTCGAAGTAGTCGCGGAACGCCTTGGCCTCCAAGGTGCATCCGATGGTGTGGTCTTCAGGATAGAAGTACAACACCACCCACTGCTCGCGCAGGGAGGCGAGTTGGAACGCGGCGCCATCGGCGTCCGTGGCGGTGAAGTCGGGGGCCAGGTCGCCGGCCCCGACGGTGGGCTCTGTGGGGCGCATCTACGGCATCAGGTCCTTGGGCCTGGCGTCTTTCTTGCCCCAACTGCGTTGGGCTTGCAGTCGTTGCACGTCCTTCACCACTTGCTTGGCGTGGGTGATCACGTTGGGTCCGCCGTACGATTTGCGGATGATGCCGTCCTCATCGATGAGGTACGTGCAGCGGCGCACCGCCAATGGGCGGCGACCAAGCAGCGTGGTGCGCCAGGCGTCGTACAGGTCGTGCACGCGGCCCTCAGGATCCGAGAGCAACGGGAACGGGATGCCGTGCTGGTTGCGCCACGCCGCGTGGGTCGTGACACTGCCCAAGCTGACGCCGACGATGACGGCGTTGTGCTCTTCGAGCTTGTCGCTGACGTCCCGCAGACGCAACAAGTGCATGTTGTCGAGGCGGTTCGTGTCGCGCTTGAAGAAGCACAACACGATGGTTTGCCCGCTGTAAGCCGAGAGCCGCTGATCGAGCCCTTGGCTGTCTTTGAGCGCGAAGTCGGCTGCGGCGTCGCCCGGTTTCAGCACGTGGGGCGATGGGCCACGATGGTATTTGGACCCACTCCGCGGCCTCGTCGGCGCCTAACTGGCGGCTTCGAAGTCGGCCAGCAATTGCTCGGCGTGTTCGGCGGGCTTGACGCGCTTGTAGTGCTTGATGACCTGGCCGTCAGCGCCCACGAGGAACGTCTCGCGGTTGATGCCCCAGAATTTCTTGCCGTACATGTTCTTCTCCTTCCAGACGCCGAGGGCCTCCAAGTCGTCTTGGCTGGCAATCAAGAGATCGAAGGGCAGTTCGTACTTGTCGATGAACTTCTGGTGGCTGGCTTCGTCGTCGAGGCTGACGCCGTACACCTTCAGGCCAGCGTCTTCGAACTGTGCCCAGGCGTCGCGGATGCCGCAGGCCTCCTTCGTGCAGCCCGGCGTGTCGTCCTTCGGGTAGAAGTACAGGACGTAGGGCGTGCCCTTCAGGTCGTCGCTGCTGACGGTGGCGCCCTTCTGGTCCTTCCAAGTGAAGCTGATGTCGGCCATGCCGGGGCGACCGGGGCCATCGACTTCAATCTTGTCGCGGGCTCTCGTGGCCCAGACTGCCCGGGCGGGGACGCAGTCGGTACCACAACACCACGACCCACGCGGCGACGGTGGCCACGTATCCATACCACACGAACCACCCGGCGCCCTCGATGAGGAAGTAGCTCAAACTGAGGCTCGCCGCCACGATGACGGTGACGAGGAACCAGAGGCTGATGTCGTCCGCGCGCCCCAACTTGACCGTGCGAATGATCTGGGGCACCAAGCACGCGGTGAAGCCCAGGGATCCCAGGAAGATGAGCCAGTCGATGCCGGAAGGCAACACAGGCGGTCGACCGAGGCGGCGGGTTTGACGCTACCGTCGCGTTCAAGCAATGGTCGCCTGTCCGCGCTGCGTGGTCTCAGAGCCCGGATCCACCCTGCCCGCCGATGGCGAAGGCCGCCGCTACGGTCTGCACTTGTTCGTGTGCGTCAGCGACTCCGCCTGCGCCAAGGATGGGCCCGCCGTGGAAATCCGTGCCCACCTCAAGAAGAAGGTGCGCGAAGGGGGCCTGAAGCACGACCTGCGCGTCAACCAAGCAGGCTGCCTTGGCCAATGCGGGCACGGCCCCATGATGGTGGTTTACCCCGAAGGCGTCTGGTACGGGCACCTCAGCGTGGAGGACGCGGACCGCATCTGGGACGAGCACATCCTGGGCGGGCGCCCCGTCGAGGAATTGCGCTTCCGCACGGAGCAGAAGGGTGGCAACGTGGTGCCCATGTCGGACCCGGAGACCCGGACACCGGACACCACCAGTCCCTACTGGTCGCCGTGCAGCCGCTGCCCTACCTAAGCGACTGGGCCACGGCGTCCCGCTTCGCGCCGGGTTGCAGGTACTCCAAGACCAGCTCCGGATGATCGCGTAGGATGGGCGTCACGCGGTCCGCCCACGGCCGGTCCTCGCGCAACGCCGCCACCAGCGCTTGCAGGTCCCCCAGAAACTCGGGGATGTCGCCGCGGGCGATTTCTTGCTTGAGGCGGTCGTTCCAACTCATGCCGGCAGGACCGTGAGGCTCGTGGTCTCCACGGCGACGGCCATCACTTCGTCGGCCGTCAACGGGAACGGCTTGTTCTGGCCGCTCCAGTACAGATCCAACTCCAGCGTGAGACGGTCGGGTTCGCTGCCATCGGCGACCCACTGGGCCGCTTCGGTGGTCGTGATGCGGCCGATGTTACTGGGTGGCATGGCGCTGGTGGCGCCCGCCAGGCCTTCGCCCATGGCGACGACCTGCACCCAGGATCCACGGTTCACCATGGGGCGTTCGTCGGCGTTGAATGCGCCCATGGCCGTGAAGCCGGACAGGTGCACCTCCACGGCGGCGTCGGCGATGCTGCCGTGGGTGCTGCGCACGTCATCGGCGACCGCGGCGATGGCGGTGGCCATGGCCTCGGCGCACGTGGTGGGTGCGCACCAATTGTAGGCGGCGTTGCCTTGCAAGGCCTTCAACACGGTGGGGAACGGGTTGGTGTGCTCGCCGTGGTCGCCGGCGTGGGGGTCGCCCGCTGCGCGGGGGTCCAATTCGAGTTGGTGGTTGAGGTCGCCCAGCTCGTCTTGGATGTCAAGCAGCTTGGCCATCATGCCATCCCAGATGGCGTGCGCGGGGTCGTCGTAGAAGCCATCGCCGTCCTCGTCGCGCCACGGGAAACCCGCGGCTTCCCAGTCGCGCAAGGCTTGGGCGACCTCGGCCTCGCCGGCGTCGTCGGCGCCTTGGATCATGAAGGGCATGAACGGCTCGACGAGACTGTCCGTGGTGGCCGAGGCCCAGTTGGCGGCCTCGATGTCTGCATGGCCAAGAGCACCCTTGGTTTGCAGGGCGTCCTGGATGACGCGGTCTTCGGCCTGCACGCGGTGCACGGGGCCCCACAAGCCGCGCTGGTCGCCGGCGCGCCAGCCGTAGGCCGGGCCATTGTTCCAGTTGGCAAAGTAGCCGGTGCTGGGGTTCTTGTGCCACGTGCCCATCTCCGCGGTGTAGGCTTCGCCGCGCCACTCGTAGGCGCTTCCACTGGGGGTGGGCAAGCGGTAATCGTAGCCTTCGGCCCGCAGTGGGATGTTGCCGGTGTGGATGTAGTAGACGTCCTCGTGGTCCGCCACGTGGAAGTTGAACGTGAACGGGAAGTCCGCCACCATGTCATGGAACTCGGCGGCGCTCTGGGCCTTGGGCAAACCAAGCCAGATGAAGGCGCCCACCAGTTCTTCGCCGCGCGTCGTGATGCGCTTGGCCCACGCAATGCCTGCGTCCTCGTTGATGGCGGTCACGGGCATGCCGTGGGCGCGGCACACTTCTTGCTCGTACGTCATGGGTGGGGCGACGTCGGGGAATGCGGCGAAGTCTGCGGGAGCCGGCGCGGTCTGGTGGGTCACCGTGTGGCAATCCATGTCTCGGCTGGCGCCATCCCACTCGTACGACCGTGGCCCAGTGAGGTTGAGTTGCACGATGTCGGTTTGGTCCTCGATGCCGCTCGTGGCGCTCCAGGCAATCTCCGCGTTGCGCCCGATGACGATGCCCGGTGCGGAGGCGACGCCGATGCCGACCGCGTCGAAGCCCGCGCCGTGCAGGCCAATCTGGTACGGGACGGGTGGCTTGTAGTAGCCCATCTGGGGCGCGCCCCACATGATGGGCTTGCCCGTGTCCGAGAGGCTCTTGTCCAGCAGGAAGGCGTTGCTGCCCCACTTGAAGCCCTCGAACAGCCCCTCCCCGCGTTGTTCGTGGCGGGCGGAGTACAGCGGCGGCTTGAGGCCGGGGGAGCCAATGGGGTCGCCGCCAAAGACAACGGCGTCCTTGCTGGCCTGCATCGCCTCGAGCTGGTGGTCCACGTCCTCACGAGGCAATGGGTCCTCGCAGCCATTGACCAGCTTGTCTTGGAAGGGGATGGTGGTGTAGTGGTCGTCGATGCGGAGCCACACCAAGTCGCCAAAGGCGTCCCATTCGGCGTCGCGGTCGCCGATGGTCTCGTTCATCGTCGCCAGGCGTTGCAAGTTGCCCAATTCGTGGCCGCCATCGACGCCGAAGTAACCGAGGAGGTAGATGATGGACGCCACGGAGTCTTCGGGCGTCCACGGGTGGGGGTCATGCCCCAGGGCGGCGAACTCGCCGGGCAGTTCATTGCGCGCCGTCGCCTCCGCGATGTAGCGGTTGACGCCGTCCGCATACGCCTGGAGAATCTCCTTGGCCGCTTGGGGTGCCGCATTGTACTGGGCGCGAATCTCGTCGTGGCTGTACAGCTCGCGGTGAATCTCGAAATCCGAGGACAACTGGGATGCCCCGGCCACGGCCGCGCTGTCGCCCCAGCCCACGTGCCGCAGCAGATCCAACTCGAAGAGGCGGTCTTGGGCCTGGACGTAGCCATTGGCGTAGAACAGGGAATACGCATCGTCGGCGTAGATGTGGGGCACGCCGTAGGCGTCCCGCATGATGGTCACGTCCACGGGGGCACTCGGCTTCGGAGCGCCATCCCATGCGGGCCATTCGATGTCGCCGCTGGTCAACGTGCAGGGGGGAATCACCGGGCCGACGTCTTCGGGCTCGGGCATGGCCGGCGGATCGGG
>JBFKTF010000006.1:0-30201 GCA_041636435.1 Thermoplasmatota archaeon | reverse complement strand
CACCGTGGCGCCCGTCAGCGTCGCGTAGGCGGCGGCGAAGCGGCGGTTCTGCTCCTGGTGCTCCTCGATGGCTTCGACGCTGTCGGCGTCGCGGTTGCGGGTCTCGTCGCTCTCACGGCGGCCCTTGATCTCGGCCGCGTCGGCTTCGACGAGGACGATGGTGCTGGGCTTGAGCTTCTCCAACACCCAGGCCGGCAGACCGGGCAAGTAGCCCTTGGGGGTCTTGATGGTGCAGTGGGTGTCGACGATGATGTCGCCCATGGCGGCCATCTTCTCGGCTGCGGCCATCTGGACTTCCTTCTGGACGTCCGGGTGCAGTTTGCGCATGTCGTCGCGGTGCTCCACGAGCCCCTGCTCGGTCGCGACGTTGAACATCTCGGTACCGTACACGACGATCTTGGCCTCGGCCTTGTCGGCGGCGGCTTCCATGACGGTGGTCTTGCCAACGCCGGGGATGCCCGTGACGATGATGGCGCCCATTGGGCGGCCCACCCAGGGTTCGTTCATCAACGTGCCGGACCCTTGGATGCCGCGACGGCGACAAGGAGGGATTAAAGACGCCGGGGAAGGTCGGCCACTTGTCGTGATTGAAGAGGTCCAGGAAGGGGTCGTCCTAATCGGCACCGCCCACGTCTCGCAGACCAGCGTCGACGAGGTCGAGCGCACCATCCGGGAGCGCCGCCCAGAACGCGTCCTCATCGAACTGGACGCCCGTCGCCTGGACGCCGTCCAGGACCCCGAGCGCTGGCAGAAGACCGACATCGTCCAAGTGATCCGCGAAAAGAAGCAGCACCTGTTTCTGTTGCAGCTCTACTTGGCCAACATGCAGGCCCGCATGGGCGCCAAGACCGGCGTCCGGCCTGGCGGCGAGATGCTCAAGGCGATTGAGGTCGCCGACGAGGTCGGCGCCGAAGTGGTCCTCATCGACCGCGACGTCAGCATCACGCTCAAGCGCGGCTTCGGCGCCATGGGCTTCTGGGCCCGCCTGCGCCTCTTCTGGAACGTCTGGATTGAGGTGCTGACGCCCACGGAGCAGGACGAAGACTTCGACGTCGACGCGCTGCTCGAAACCGACGCCATCACGGCCATGACCGAGGAGTTTGCCCGCTTCGCCCCCGTCGTCAAGGAAGCCCTCATCGACGAGCGCGATGCCTACATGGCCAGCCACGTCGCGGAGCAGGCACAGCAAGGCACGGTGGTCGCCGTGGTCGGCGCGGGCCATGTGCCCGGCATGAAGCGCCACTTGGAGCAAGGCACGCAAGAAATTGACCGCGTCCTGCTGGACGCCATGCCCCCCAAGCGCCTCACCTTGGGCCGCATCCTGGCCTACGTCATTCCCGTGGCCATCATCGGGCTCTTTGTCTATGGCTACATGACGGGCGGCGCGGACGAATTGGTCAACAACCTCCGCGTCTGGATTCTCATCAACGGCACGCTGGCCGCCATCGGCGCCGCCATCGCCCTTGGCCACCCCCTCAGTTGGCTCACGGCCTTCATCGCCGCTCCCATCACGAGCCTCAACCCGTTGCTTGCGGCAGGCTGGTTTGCTGGGCTGGCGGAAGCCAAGCTCCGCACCCCCACCGTCGGCGACTTCGAAGCCATCCAGGGCCTCGAGAAAGTCAAGGACTTCTGGACCAACCCCGTCGTCCGCGTGCTGCTGGTGACTGCTCTGGCCAATCTGGGCAGCGCCGCGGGCACGTACATCGCTGGCTTCCAGATTGTCCGCAGCGTCATCGGGGCCTAATGCACGCCCGCGACCTGCGCTTCAGTCGCACCGAGGTCCTGCACTTGGCCATGGCCGTGACGTTCCTCACGGTCGCGTTCACTTTCGTGCTGAGCCGAGAAGACTCACTCAGCCCCGAGGCGGCCCTGCGGCGCCTGCAGGCCCCATGGCAACTCTACTTGGCCAGCTTCTTCGCCGTCAGCACCGGCTTCGTCCTGCACGAACTGGGCCACAAGGCCCTGGCGCAGCGCTTCGGGCACTGGGCCGAGTTCCGTGGGGAATTCAAGGGCCTCCTCGTCAGCCTCGCCATCGCCCTAGGCCTTGGTTTCCTCTTTGCCGCCCCGGGCGCCGTCATGATCAATGGCCGCGTCACGCCCCGCGAAAACGGCCTCATCAGCCTCATGGGGCCCGGCGTCAACTTCGTCATCGCCCTGCTGGCGGTGCCGTTCACGTTCGCCACCGACCCGGACGCTTTCCTGCCATTCACCATGGAGGTGATGGCGTTCGTCAACAGCATCCTGGCCGTCTTCAACCTCATCCCCGTGGGGAACTTGGACGGGCGCAAAATCTGGCACTGGAACAAAGCCGTCTACATCGCCGCCATGGCGATTGCGCTGGGCTTCACGTTCTACTTGTGGGTCTTCGTCGGCATCCGCATCTGAACGGAGCCCCCGCTAAGCGAAGACAAAAAACCCCGAGGGGGTAGGTAGTCCCATGCGGATTCGAACCGCAGTCCCAGGAACCAGAATCCCGGATGATTGACCACTACACTATGGGACTGTCGTGGTGCCGATTGCTCGACAGGCCGGCGACTTGGGTGCGGTATTTGAGCGCTATGGGCTGGGCCGGAATTGAACCGGCGATCCACGCCTTGTAAGGGCGTTGTCATGACCCCTAGACCACCAGCCCGGTGGGTGGCCGTTCGACTTGGGTCCCATTCATAACGGAATCGGACCCCCGACTCGTAGGCCACCGAAACCCAATAAAGCAAGGCTTCAGTGGGCCCGCAAGGGGGTTTCCGGCGGCGCTGGAGTCCCGGGCTATGTCCACATGGAACTCTTGGTGATCGTCCTTGCTGCCTTCGCTGCCGCCGCCCTGGCGCCATCGCTCCACCGCTTGAGCCCACGCGGTGTCTCGTACGCCTTGGCGGCCGTCCCGGCCGGCATCGCGGCGTGGTTCCTGGGCCACTTGAGTGCCGGCCATGACCCCATCGGAATGCAACTGTCGTGGTTGCCGCAACTGGGCATCCAGATGGCGTTGCGACTCGATGGCCTCGGCCTATTGTTTGGCCTGCTCATCACCGTGATTGGCGCGCTGGTGACCATCTATGCAGGCGAGTACCTGAAGGGCGACCCCCTGCTCGGGCGCTTCTACCTGTACCTCTACCTGTTCATGGGCGCCATGCTGGGCCTCGTCCTCTCCGACGACCTGCTCGCCCTCTTCATCTTCTGGGAACTCACCAGCATCAGCAGCTTCTTCCTCATCGGATTCCACACGAAGCAAGCGGACAGCCGGCGGCGCGCCTTGCAAGCCCTGGTCGTCACCGGCGCCGGTGGCTTGGCGCTGTTGGCCGGCCTGGTGTTGCTTGGCATCGCCACCGGCCAGAGCACCCTGTCCGGCGTCACGGCGGCGGGCTCCATCGCGTCGTCGCCCCTGGCGACGCCGGTGCTGCTGTTGATCCTCCTGGGCGCCTTCACGAAATCGGCCCAATTCCCGTTCCATTTCTGGCTCCCCGGGGCCATGGTGGCCCCCTCGCCGGTCAGTGCCTACCTGCACTCGGCCACCATGGTGAAGGCGGGCGTCTACTTGTTGGCCCGCTTGCACCCGGCCTTGGCCGACTTGGCACTCTGGACCCCCATCGTGTCCAGCATCGGCTTCATCACCCTCGCCGTCGGCACGGTGCTGGCACTGCGCCAAACCGATCTGAAACTCATCCTGGCCTACACCACCGTGTCGAGCCTTGGCTTCATGGTCTTCCTGCTGGGCATCGGCTCCAAGCACGCCGCAGAGGGCGCCGTCGCGTTCCTGCTGGCCCACGCCTTGTACAAGGGCGCCCTGTTCTTGGTCGCCGGCATCGTCGACCACGGCACGGGCACCCGAGACATCCGCCGCCTCGGCTTGTTGCACAAGGCGATGCCCGCGACGACCGCGGTCGCGCTCATCGCGGGCCTGTCCTTTGCGGGCCTGCCATCGACGTTTGGGTTCATCGGCAAGGAAGTGGCCTTCGCATCCATCTTGGAAGCGCCCAGCGGGGCCATCCTGTTGGCCGCGACGGCCATTCTGTTCGTGGGCGGCGTGCTGGCCGCCGCGATGGTCGCCATCGCCCCCTTCTGGCGCGGCCAAGCCAACGACACGCCCCATGCCCCCCACGAAGCGCACTGGCCCATGCTGGCAGGCCCCGCCATCTTGGCCGGCCTCACCTTGCTCTTCGGGTTGCTGCCCAGCCTCGCCGATGAGACGCTCGTTTCGCCCGCTGCCAGCGCCGTGGTGGGCAAAACAGTGCACGCCCACTTGGCGATTTGGCACGGCTTCAACACGGTCCTCGTCGCCAGCCTTCTCGTGCTGACCATTGGCTTTGCGCTGGTGCCTCGCGCCACGATGATTGGCCGCGCCCTGAACGACTCGTTCAAGCGCCTCGATGCATTCGGGTCGGAGCGCGGCTACAGCGCCATGCTGCACGGCATCCAGACGGCCGCCGAACGCAACACCCGGTTCTGGCAGCATGGCATCCTGCGCCGCTACCTGTTCGTCATGGTGGCGTTCACGGTCCTCGTCACCACCTCCGCGTGGGTGCTGCGCGACGGCACCCTCGGCATCCCTGGCCTTGAGCTATGGGTGACTCCGTTTGGGGCCATCCTGGTCGCCGCGCTGCTGGTGGGGGCCTTCGCGGTCACGCAGTTCCGCAGCCGTGTTGCCGCCGTCGCCAGCCTCGGCGTCGTGGGCTACAGCATCGCCTTGCTGTTCTTGCTCCACGGTGCCCCTGACTTGGCCATGACGCAGTTCCTGTTCGAAACCCTCAGCGTGCTGATCTTCCTCCGCATCCTGTGGGGCCTGCCCAAGCTCGTGGAACGCTCCTCCACGGCCAGCAAGGTGCGGGACGCCATCCTCGCCGGCACCGTCGGCTTGCTGATGACCATGCTCGTGCTGGTGGCCACGTCGAATCAATTCAGCGACCCCATCAGCAGCTTCTACCGCGCCGCCAGCTACATCGAAGCCCACGGCCGCAACGTCGTCAACGTGATCCTGGTCGACTTCCGCGGCCTCGATACCTTGGGCGAGATCACGGTCCTGAGCGTCGCCGCCCTCGGGGTGGTGGCGTTGCTGCGCATGCGCTCGGGAGGTGACTCATGAGCCTCATCCTCTCCACGTCCACCCGTGCCTTGGCGCCACTGATTCTGGTGTTCTCCATCTTCATCATGCTGCGCGGCCACCACCTGCCGGGTGGTGGCTTCATCGGTGGCATGGTCGCCGGCGGCGCCTTCGCGCTCTTCATGCTCAGCGAAGGCGTGGATGTCGCCAAACGCGCCTTCACCGTCCAGCCGTACCGCCTGGTGGCCAGCGGCTTGTTCATTGCCCTGATGAGCGGCGTCATCGGCCTGCTCCAGGACGGCGCCTACCTCAAGGGCATCTGGTGGGACCTGGACGTCCCATTCCTCGGTGAGATCCACCTCGGCACCCCCCTGTTCTTCGACATCGGCGTCTACCTGCTGGTCGCCGGGATGACCGTCATGATTCTGTTCACCCTCGCGGAGGAGACCTAATGGAAGCGCTACTGGCCGCCACCGTGGGCGCCCTCTTTGCCACGGGCACCTACATGTTGCTGCGCCGCAGCCTGACCAAGGTCATCCTCGGTCTCGGTCTCATCAGCAACGGCGCCAACTTGCTCATCTTCACGGCGGCCGGCCTCACCCCCGGCCTGCCCCCCATCATTGGCCACCACGACAAGACGCTCTCCGCGGCTGCCGCCGACCCCTTGCCGCAGGCCCTGATCCTGACCGCCATCGTCATCACGTTCGGCGTCCAGGCCTTTGCGCTCGTGCTCGTCTACCGAGCCTACCAAGCAGTCGGCAGCGACGACTCCGACGACATCACACGCACCGACGACCCCACGGAGGACGTGCACCCATGAGCGAGATTGTCGTGTTCCCCATCCTCGTGCCCTTGCTGGCCGCGGTCATCGCCATGGCCACCCGCAGCCCGAGCGTGCAGCGCGCCATCGGCACCCTGGGCCCGGCCCTGCAAATGATTGTGGGCCTCATCATGGTGTGGCGCGTGCGCGATGGCACCATCCTCGTCATGGAGATGGGCGCCTGGCAAGGCCCGTTCGGGATTGTCTTCGTCGTGGACGTCCTGGCGGCCATCATGGTCACCCTGACTGGGGCCATCGGTCTCGCCACCGCCATCTACACCAGTGCCCACGTCGACGGACCCGGACACCACTGGACATTCTACCCCCTGCTCAACGTCCTGCTGATGGGCGTCGCCGGCGCCTTCTCGACGGGTGACCTGTTCAACCTCTTCGTCTGGTTCGAAGTGCTGCTGATTGCGTCCTTCGTCCTGCTTGGCCTCGGCGGCACACGCATGCAAATGGAGGGGGCCATCAAGTACGTCGTGCTGAACCTGTTCAGCTCCGCGCTCTTCCTCGCCGCACTGGGTCTCCTATACGGCTTGGCCGGCACCGTCAACATGGCGGACCTGGCCACGAAACTCGCGGACACCGACCGCCCCGGCATGGTCACCACCGTCGCCATGCTGTTCCTGGTGGTCTTTGGCATCAAGGGCGCGGCGTTCCCGCTGTTCTTCTGGCTGCCTTCGTCCTACCACACGCCTCCCAGCGCCGTCAGCGCACTGTTTGCGGGCCTCCTGACCAAGGTCGGTGTCTACGCGCTGCTGCGCACCTTCACCATGATCTTCACGCAGGACGTGGGCTTCACGCACAACCTGATCATGGGCATCGCCGTGCTGACGATGGTCGTCGGCGTCCTGGGCGCATTGGCCCACAGTCGGTACCGGCGCTTGATGAGCTTCATGCACATCAGCCAAGTGGGCTACCTGTTGCTCGGCCTGTCGTTCCTGACGCCCCTCGCCCTGACCGGCGTCATGTACTACATGGTCCACCACGTGCTGGTCATCAGCAACCTGTTCTTCCTAGGCGGCATCATCCACCGACTGCAGGGCACGTTCCACATCCACAAGCTCGGCGGCCTGGCGGGCAAGCACCCTGCATTGGCCATCATCTTCCTCGTCCCGGCGCTGAGCCTGGCTGGAGTGCCCCCGCTGTCTGGATTCTGGGCCAAGTACATGGTGGTGCGCGCCGGCCTGGAACACGGCGCCTACCTCGCCTCCGCCGCCGCCTTGATTGTGGGCGCCCTCGGCCTCTACTGCATTGCACGCGTGTTCACCGAGGTGTTCTGGAAGGCAGAGCCCGAAACCAAGCAGACCCCTCTCGTGGGCCGGGCCCGATGGCTCGCCATGGCCCCCATCGTTGGGCTGGCCACCATGACGCTGCTGCTCGGCCTCTTCCCCGCCCCGCTCATGGACTTGGCGCAGACGGCAGGCCAGCAACTCAGCGACCCGGGTGACTACATCGAAGCCGTCCTGGGGGTGCGCCCATGAAGCCATTCGCCTGGAACTTGGTGTTGAGCCTCATCTGGGTGCTGCTGACTGGCACCTTCACCCCCGCCAACCTGGTCATCGGATTCGTTCTTGGGTACCTGGTCCTGGCCGTCGCCGGCTCCACGGTCGGCGCGCAGGGCTACGCCACCCGCGTCTGGCGACGCGTGGGCTTCCTCCTGTTCTACATCTGGGAGCTCCTGCTCAGCAACTTCCGAGTTGCACGCGACGTGCTGCGGCCCCGGAGCACCGCCCGCCCGGCCATCGTGGCCATTCCCGTCGAAGGCCTGAGTGCGGTGCAGATCACCCTCTTGGCCAACCTGATCACCATGACGCCCGGCACGCTCAGCATCGACACCTCCGACGACCGCAAGACGCTCTACATCCACGCCATGTTTGTGGACGACGTGCAGAAACTGCGCGATGAAATCGAACATGGACTCACGCGCCGCGTGCGGGAGTTGGTGCAATGAGCTGGGTGGACGTCACCGTCCAAGCGAGCCTCATCGCCGTGGCCGCCTCGATGCTCATCACCATGATTCGCCTGTTGCGCGGCCCCACGGTGCCGGACCGCATCATCAGCCTGGACCTGCTGACCCTGCAGGCCTTGGGCGTGACGTGCGCCGCGGCCATCTTCTACGGCCAGAGCGACTTCCTGGACGTCGCCATCATCCTCGCCCTCATGGCTTTCCTATCGACGCTTGCACTCGCCCGCCACGTGGAACGCCGCGCCTTGCACCAGGAGACCTACCGTGACTGAAGCAAGCGCTGGCACCGCGCTGGCCGCCATCTTGCTGGCGATCGGAGCCGCACTGATGGTGCTGTCCAGCATTGGACTGGTGCGCATGCCCGACCTCTACACGCGCATGAGCGCCAGCAGCAAGGCCGCTGGGCTTGGCTCCAGCCTCGTGTTGGCGGCCGTCGGCGTGCACTTCGGCACCCTCGACGTCGCCGCCCGCGCCATCGCGGCCATCCTGTTCATCTTCCTGACCGTCCCCGTCGCGGCCCACATGGTGGCACGCTCCGGATACTTGGCGCGGGTGCCCATCTGGGATCGCACCATCCAGGACGACTTGCGTGGACGATACCATCGGGACGATGGGGGCCTCGATGCAGACGAAGGAGGCCGCTGATGCACCTGTGCAGCATCAATGACCTGAGCGACGACGAGGTGCACGCCATCCTCGACACCGCCGAGGACATGGCCCTGAGCCCGCGTGGGCACGCCACCCGCATGGCCGGCAGCGTCGTCTGCACGGCATTCTTCGAGCCCAGCACGCGGACCCGTCTGAGTTTCGAATCGGCCGCGCACCGCCTCGGAGCCGGCATCATTGGGTTTGCCGATGGCAAGACCACCAGCAGCACCAAGGGAGAGACCCTGGAGGACACAATCCGGGTCCTGAGCGGCTACGCCGACCTGCTGGTCATGCGCCACCCCGAAACGGGTGCCGCCCAGCAAGCCGCACAAGTCAGCGACATCCCCGTCATCAACGCCGGCGACGGCTCCGGCGAACACCCCACGCAGACCCTCCTCGATTTGTTCACCATGCGTCGCCAACTCGGGGACTTCAACGGCAAGACCGTCGCCGTCATCGGCGATTTGCGCTACGGCCGCACGGTGCACAGCCTCGTGCCAGCTCTGCGCCGTCTGGGTGCATCGGTCGTTGCGGTGCCCGCGCCGGGACTCGAGTATCCCGGGGACGAGGCGCAGCAAGTCGACTTGGAGCAAGCTGCTGCAGAAGCGGACGTGCTGTACGTCACGCGCGTCCAGAGGGAACGCTTCGCCAACCCCGAGGAAGCCAACGCCGCGTCCGGGGCCCTGCACGTGGATGCAGAACTGCTCCGGCGCACCGGTTCCAAGGCCATCGTCATGCACCCGCTGCCACGGGTCGACGAGATCGCCAAAGACGTCGATTCCCTCCCGTCGGCCAAGTATTTTGAGCAGGCCTGGAATGGCGTGCCTGTCCGTATGGCCGTGCTAGCACATCTAGGGGGCGCCCTGTGAAAGAATTCAAGATCGTCCCCATCCGGAATGGCACCGTCATCGACCACATCGAGCCCGGCAAAGCGCTGGCGATTCTGGATGCGTTGGGTCTGCCCGTGGATGGTAGCCGCAAGGTCATCAGCCTCAGCATGCACCTGCCCAGCAACCGTGGCGGCTTCAAGGACGTCCTGAAGCTCGAGGACATCGAGCTCTCCGCTGCCGAAATCGAGAAGGTGCAGGCGGTCAGCAACCGGGGCACCGTGGTGCTCATCCGCAACTACGACGTTGCGGGAAAGACCCCGTGGGGTTAGGAAACAAAAGGTAGGAAGGGGCTGGCCTCACGAGGAGGGGATGGGATGCACTCAAAAGGTTCCAGCACCGCTTCCCGAATACCCATCATTTGTAGGACATAAATATCCCTTTCGTTCCAAGCCATGGTCCGGTCACAAACCATCGGCCAACTGGTAACAGATGGGGTTTGAACTGATTACAAACGGTCGGCGGCCATGAATCCCTCCTGTTGAGGGGGTGCATCGTCGCGGCAGGCGTCGACACCATCGACCATGCGCAGACGAGGCAAGTGGTCGCGGAAGCGCACCACGCGATCATCGAGCACGACCGCAGTGCCTTCGTCGTCCGGGGAGCGGATGAGGCGCCCAACGGCTTGCCGCATGGTGCGTCCCGTGGGGTCGTGCACGGCCACGTTCCAGCCTCGTCCATCGATGCGGTCGAAGTGGTGGATCAACGCTTGGCTGCGCGCGGAGGGCTTGGGATATGGAATGCCCATGATGAGCATGCGTTCCATCATGTCGCCTGGATAATCGACGCCTTCCGTCAGGCGGCCACCCAACACCCCCACGAGAATCGCGCGGGGTGCGGCGTCGGCTCGGAATCGGGCCAGCATGGCCTGCAAGTCGCGGTGGCCCATGCCAGGAGCCTCCTGGTGCACCGTGGCGTCCAGGCCGTGCAGGAGCCCTTCGGCCAGGTGGTCTTGCAACATCTGATGGCTGGGGAAGAACAGGCCGATGCGCCCACGCCAGCGTTCCAGGAGGCGCCGGGCCAGGTCCTGCTGCCGGGCCGTGATGGCCGGATCGGCGTCCCGGGCCACGGATTGGCGCCGCACGCCGTGCACGCCGTAGACGCGGAGGTGGTTTGGGTCGAAGGGGCTGGGTTGCACGAGCGTCCTGGCGTCCTTGGGGAGCCCCAGCAGCCGCGCGTGCGCCTCGACCGGGGCCAAGGTGCCGCTGAGGTGAATGGAGCTGGCCAAGTCGCGCAGGAAGCGGCATTTGGGGGCTGGGTCGAGCAAATAGGCTTTCAGGGCGGGCCGTGGTTCCCGGACGACCAAGTGGACGTATGGCGCGTCGCGGGGTTGAATCCAGAAGCGCAGGAACGAGCCCACGGCGCCCAGGTAACTGCGGGGGAGCTTGCCCAACTCGCGCTTGCGTTCGCGGATGGCCTCACCCCAGTCCTCCATCTCGATGGCGATCTTCTCCAATGCCGGCCCCGGCGCCCCGAGGCGCACCATGAGCGTCTCCGTCGCCTCGTCGTGGGGGACCCAGCCATCCTCATTCTCTCCGGCGTGCTCGTCGGCTAGGTCGCGGATGAGCAAGTGCAGCTTGGACAAGACTTCCGTGGTGAGGGTGCGTCCGGCGAGGCTGGGGTCGTTGATTTGTTCGGCCTCCTTCATGGCCCGCTCCAACGTGCCCAGGCCCAGGCGAGGGGAGTGGTGTTGGCGGACGGCTTCGGGGAGGTGGTGGGCTTCGTCCACCACGACGCGCACGGCGTCCGCCGGGACGCCCATCCATTCCATCATCGTGGCCCGCAATCGGTCGTCGATGAGGAAGATCGAGGGCACCACCACGAGGCTTGCGCGCGGCAGCAGCATCTTGAGGGCCTCGTATGGACAGCTGCCCGCGTCGGCGACCCGGGCTCCGAAGGCGGCCGTGTCGTCGCAACCGGCCTCGAGGAGCGCCTCCACGGGGTCCGAGCCGTCTTGGAGCAGCTTGGCATAGTATGGGCAGGCACCCTGGACGGGCTTGCCTGTGGCTTGCTCTTGCAGGGCCTTCTTCTTGGCGTCACGACACAGACGCCCCAATTCTTCGGGCGTGCCCTCCCGGAAGCGTTCGTCGTCCTTCAGCAGGGGACAGTAGTGGCGGCGACCCATGAATGGAATCGCCAGGCCCACCTCGTGGCCCGCGTTGCGCAGGGTCGCGTGCTCCTTCATGACCTGGTCTTGTTGGCTGTTGGTCCGGGTCGCGTACAGCACCGGCGCTTCGCCGAGGGTGCCGGTCAATGCGCAAATGGTCTTGCCCGTGCCCGTGGCGGCTTCGGCCACCAGGTGGGTGTGGTGGGCATGGGCGTCCCGGATGGCGGCGACGAGCTCCCGCTGACCGGGTCGCGGTGCGTAGGGGAGCTCCATGGCCCTTGGACGGGCCAGGCACACAAATGGGTGAGGGGGAGGAGAGTGAAAGGACGGCCGTGCCAGATCAGATCTGGCGGCTGGCCCACATGTCGTCCGACATCTGGTGGTAGACGTCGGACTCCTGGGGGCGTGCCTTGCGGCGGCGGCGAATCTCGCGCTCTTCCTCGCTCATGAGGAACACTTGGTTCTTCTTGAAGAGCCAGTAGTGGGTGCGCCATTCGCGGCCATCGTAGAGGGTCGTCTCTTCGCGCTCCGTCGTCAACATGCCTTCTTCTTCCAGGATGTAGAAGAGTTGCCGGTCCTCCGGTTCCAGAACGTTGTCGATGACGCGGTCATCGAAGCCAAAGATGTCCATGACGAAGTTTGCATCGCGCATGGCGTCCTCTTCCGGGATACCGATGCGGTTGCTGACCGCCATGGCCAGATCTTCCAAAGTGAGAATTCGTGTCGTCGACATTGTCCACTGCCCCAGGACCAGTTGAGCATTCCTTGTGAAGCCGACGATACTTAAGGATTGTTGGCGTCCGGAAGGTCGAATGGCACCCAGAACAGGCGTTCCTCCACGCGCACAACGGGCAAGGTCTCCTCGACCCGCACGTCCTCTGGGACCAGAAGGGTCGTGGTGCGCTGCGTGTCGGGGTCCAGAATCATGACGCCTTCGGGGCCCCGATTGACCACCACGGCGGCCTGAATGAGCTCCACGCCACCCAAGCGGCGCAGGTGGCTGGTGGGCATGCGGTCGCGGCGGGCCCGTTCCAGTTCCATGACGGCCAAGTCCTTCTGGTGGACGGCCAGCACCGCGTAGGCGCGCTGGTCTTTGACGACGATGTCGCCGGGGCCAAAGGGATCCAGGCGCATGAGGAACGTGACGCGATAGACATCCTCGCCCTCACGCCGACCGACGAGCTTGGCGCTTTCGTGGATGCTGCCACCCATGCGGGACTTGAGGCGGCGCGACACGTTGCGGGCCGCTTCGATGTCACCGATGTAGTAGTCGAAGCCGCCGTGGACGGCTCCGCTCTTGGCCAGGTAGGCGAACCGGTTGCCGCCTTCGAGTTGGCGATCCAGGTCTTGGGCGACGATCTTGTGGCCGATGCGCAGTTCGGCGTCCGTCATGTCGCGGTCGCTGGCGCGCAGTTGGATGATGGCCGCGTAGGCGCCGCCGGCGACGCGGCTGCAGCGGTCGCAGACGCCGCGCGAACGGCGCAACAGCGCGTGGTGCTCCACGTGCACGGGGACGTCCTGCACATACCCGTCGAGGACCGCGTGGACGGCGAAGGTCTTGTTGTCCTTCTCCTGCAGGCCGATGCGCAGGGCCTCGACGTCCACTTCGTGGTGCACGCCGATGCTTTCCCGCATGGATTCCTCCAGAATCCATTCCTCGGGGTCTTCCGGGGGCACGTCGTACCAATGAGCTCCCACGTGGCGTGCGCGGCAGTGGGCGCAGATCTCCACTTGGGTCACCTCGGGGACGACCATCAGCTCGTGCTTCTGGCTGAAGCACGCCGCACAGGAGCCATCGATGACTTGTGGCACGTCGGCGCCACAATCCACGCACATCATGGCAACATGACCATCATTTGGGCGTGGGGCACGCCGTCCACAATCAGCACGTTGGCAGGGTCCACCAGTTCGGCGGCCACGGCGACATCCACCGTGGCCTTGCCAACCAAGTTGGCGATGGTGCATTGGCGCATGAGGCCCAGGAGGGTCTCCTTGTCGACGCGGGCGCCGTCGTAGAAGTCGGGCGTGACGTCGAGGCGGAACTTGCCCTCTTGGAACACTTGGCCCAGCAAGTCCTCGTCGCAGGCGGCCAAGAGCCGCTGGACGCCCTGCTGGTAGTTGTGCACCGCGAACATGGCCCCTGCCGTGCCGGCCTCCGATTTGACCTTATGGGCCGAGCGGCGCGTAGGTGCCGCTGCCGCCCTTGGCGTAGACGCTGTTGTTGCGCTTCAGGGTCTGGAGCGCCTTGCGGGTGGCGTCCTCGTCGATGCCCCGTTGCTTGCACTCGTCGATGATGTCCTCCTCACGGGCGTAGCCCTTGTCGCTGGCCTTGGCCAGGGTGCGGATGACGTCCTGGATGGTGCGGACCCGGTCGTGCTGGCTGCTGCTGACACCGGTCGTGATGACGTCGATGTCGAACTGGCCGGTCTCGCGGTCGACGCCGACGCTGCGCAGGTAGTATTCGACGATGCTGATGGCGCGCTCGGCGTCCCAGACGGTCGCCTCGTCGCTCAGGCGCATGCGGGCGCTGGCTTCGGCCAGGCGCACGAACGC
Organism: Thermoplasmatota archaeon; assembly: GCA_041636435.1. GTDB lineage: Archaea > Thermoplasmatota > E2 > JACPAO01 > JAHFTW01 > JBFGSX01. The sequence goes on along the minus strand of JBFKTF010000006.1, from coordinate 16,182 downwards.
TTCCAGCTGACGGGCCGTGAAGGGCATGCCACCGTCGCCGCTGTTGCGCAGATCCACGTAGTACTCGCGGATCTTGTCCAGCGCTTCGTCATGGATGACGGGGCGCACGTGACGCTTCGAGTAGGCCACATACTTGCGGAAAATGTCGGCTGGAATTTCCGGCTCCACCTTCTTCAGCAGCCGCTCCTCGTCTTCCAGCGTGTAGGCGCCCATGGGGTTGGCGAGGCGGTGCTCGCGCACCTCACCGGCCTGGTGCGTGCGCAGGATGTGCGCCGCCAGCATGTCGTCCTTCTCGCGGGTGGGCTTGTCCAGCAAGCTGAAGATGAGATCAAAACGACTCAGCAAGGCGGGCGGCATGTTGATCTGCGCGTGGATTGGCTCGTATTCGTCGAACCGTCCCAGCTTGGGGTTGGCGGCGCCAATGACGGCGCAACGACTCTTCAGGGTCGCACTCACACCCGCCTTGGCGATGCTGATTTCCTGCTGCTCCATGGCCTGGTGCATGCTGGACTGGTCCTGGGTGGACATCTTGTCCAATTCGTCGATGCAAGCCACGCCTTGGTCGGCCATGACCAACGCACCCGCTTCCAGGGTCCACTGGCCTTCGCCGAATTCGTCTTTCACGGCCGCCGCCGTGAGACCGGCCGCGCTGGCGCTCTTGCCGCTGGTGAAGACACTGCGAGGGGCCAGCTTGCTCAGGTAGCGGATGAGCTGCGACTTGGCCACACCTGGGTCACCCACCATCAGGACGTGGATGTCGCCGCGCGTGCGGCTGCCGTCGGCGTAGTGTTTCGCCACGCCCCCAAACAACGCCAACACCAGGGCGTCCTTCTCCACGTCGTGTCCGAAGATGGTCGGCGCGAAGCTGCGGCGGAACACCTCGTGGACGTTGGGCCGCTGGCTCAGCTCGAGGATCATTTCTTCGTCCTCTTCGGTGAGCTGGATTTCGTCGAACGCCTTCTCCTGGTGTTCGATGCTGACGGCGTCCAGGACCTTGTTGAAGTCGATGCGCTTCTGGCTGCCCTGCCGGCGTGCCTCCGTGATGAGGACCCCATTCATCCGGATGCGGTCCCCGGGCGCCACGCCGTGGACCAGGTCGTCGCGCAAGTGGATGGTCAGGCGCTCCGGCTGGGCACCGCCGCGCAGGCCTTCGGGGGTTTCCTGAATCTCCACCTTCTGGTGGTCGACGAAGCGGCTCATGTCTTCGCGGATGCGCCAAATGTTGCCGTTCTTCTCGCAGGCGTCGCACATGACGGGCTCCATCATGACGTCCTCTTCCTGCAACAGGTGCACGAGATTGCCACAGGACTTGCACTCGAAGGCGCTCTCCAACATCTGGGGGCGCACTTCGGTGACCTTCTTGACGAGCCCTTCGACGGCCAGGAACTTGCCCAGGTGCTCTGCGCGCAGTTGCCGCGGGATGATGCGGCAGGATTCCGGCAGGCCCGTGACGCGGAGGCGCAGGCGGGGCTTGGGCTCCACCGTGACGTCCACCTGGTAGAGGGCCGTCTCGCCGACGCGGATGCTGTGGCGGGGGCGTTGCAGAATGTAGTCCGCCAGTTCCGGGTCGCGCAACTCGATGTGCTTGAACTGCACCTCGACGCTGCGTTCGTCCGGGTAGGCCAGCGCCGCTTGCTGGATCTGCTGTTTGGCGTAGTCCTGCAGGAAGGAATCCCACTTGGCAGCCAGCTGGCTGTCCTGGACCGTCAGTTGAATCGGCATCTCGTGCATGGCGAATTGACCACCCGCGTGCATCCCATCTTCGCCGGGGCTGGCGAAAGTACACCGCGTATCCTCATCCAAAGACGGGGGGTTTTAGGGCTTCACGCGAAGCGAAGGGGTCATGCACCCATGTTTGAGTGGCTCGGCGTGACAAAACGCGTGCTCGTCGTGGGGCCTGGTGCCCTGGGAGTGCTCATCGCCGTGCGGCTGGCCCATGCGGGGCATCAAGTGTTTGCCGCCGCGCGGGATGCCAAGGCCGCCAAGCAGTTGCCTGCCTCCTGGACTGCGGTGGACGACACGGGCAATCTCACCACCGCGGAGGTGCCGGCCCTGGGGAGCCCCAAGGGCATTTCCGGCGTCGACGTGATGGTGTTGGCCACCAAGTGCGACGACGCAGCCGACGCCCTGCGCAAGTGGCTCCCGTGCGTCCACCCGCAAGGTGCCGTCGTGGCCATCCAGAACGGCATCATCGGCGACGATCTGGCCCAAATCGCTGGCGATCGCCTCGTCGAATGCACCGTGTCGCTACCCGCCACGTTGCTTGGCCCAGGCCAGAGCGAACAGACCGGCCCGGGAGGATTCATCTTGGGACCATGGCCCGACCGCCGCATGGAGCCCGCCACGCCCTTGGAGCAAGCCGCGGTGCTGCGCGACGCTGGGCCCTTGCGCGTCCACATGAACATGCAGGGCGTCAAGTGGACCAAGCTGCTCATCAACAGCGCCGTCACGGGCCTTGGTGCCTTGACGGGGCGCACTCTGGGCGAACTGATGGACGATCCCCGGGCCCGTCGCGCCTTCCTGCACATCATCAACGAGGGCCACCGGGCCGGAATCCAAGAGGGCGTGCGCTTCGAGACCGTTCTCGGGTTCCATCCCCGCATGCTGGTGTCCAAAGGCAAACCAGGCCGCCTGGGAATGGCGCGCCGCGAAGCGATGCTGCGCTACATGGGCCGCAAGCACCGCCGGCAACGCAGCAGCAGCTTGCAAAGCCTCGAGCGGGGGCGCCGCACAGAGGCGCACCACCTCAATGGACGCATCGCCAACACCGCCTCGGCGCCGGTCAACGCGACCATCGCCGCCATGGTGGCGCGCATTGAGGCCGGCGAGTCCGAACCCAGCATGGACCACCTGGACACCTTGCCGCTCCAGTTCCACTGACCTCCCCGTCCCCTTCAAGTGACGTCAACCGGTCGGCCGCTCGTGGAGTTGGCCATCCAACACCCCGTGATCCGACCCGATGCGGTCCAATTCCGGGGCTACCAGGCCAACCTCGCCCGCATCGCCGGCCAAAAAGACGCACTCGTCGTGTTGCCCACGGGCATGGGCAAAACCGTCGTCGCGCTGCTTGTGTTGGCCGACGCCTGGAAGCAAGGGGCACGACGCATCCTCATGATGGCCCCCACGCGGCCCCTCGTGGAACAACACGCCGCCTACCTCCAAGACACTCTGGCGGAGGACTGGGGCGGCGAAGTCCACGCCTTGACGGGCACCGTGCCCCCAAGCAAGCGCGAAGCCGCATATGCCGCCCAGGGCATCGTGGTGGCCACGCCGCAGGTCATCCACAACGACCTGATTGCTGGCCGCATGGAGCAGCTGCCCGACTGGGTCGTCTACGACGAATGCCACCGGGCCGTGGGCGACTACGCGTACACATTCATCGGCGACACGCTGCGAGCCAAGAAGCCCAGCCATCGGCGCATGGGCTTGACGGCCAGCCCCGGCCACGATGTCCAAAAGATCCACGAGGTGCGCTTGCACCTTGGACTGGACCACGTGGAGATTCGCACACCACAGGATCCCGACGTCTCGGAGTACGTGCGGGACGTGGACGTGGAGTGGGAAACCCTCCCCCTGCCCCCCACCATGGGCAAGGTCACGGGATTGTTGCAGGAAGCCCTGGATGAGCGCCTCAAGATGCTGCGCGCCACGGACCTGTTGCGTGGCACGGGGCGGCCCACCAAGCGCACGCTGCTGGAGGTCGCCAAGAAGGCCCAACAAGCCATTCGCAACACGAGCGACCCGGATGCGTCGTGGTTCCAGGCATTGAGTCTGCAAGCCCAGTGCATGAAGCTCATGCACGCCATCGAGCAGGTGCAGACGCAGGGTGCCATGGCGTTCGTGGCGTACATGGAGCAATTGCGCAAGGAAGCCGATGGCCCCAAGGCCAGCAAGGCCAGCCGCAACATCGCCCACGATGACCGCCTCAACATGGCCTACCACGTGGCCCGGCACGACGACGCAGAAAACCCCAAGATCGGCCGCGTCGAGGCCCTGGTCCAAGAGCAATTGGAGCATGGCCCCGACAGCCGCATCATTGTCTTCACCCATTTCCGCACCACGTGCGAACAAGTGACGCAGCGCCTCAGCGAGCTGACCGGCGTCCGTCCCGTGGTCTTTGTGGGGCAAGGGAAGCGCAAGGGGCAAGACGGCTTGACGCAGAAGCAACAAGCGGAGGTCCTCGCACGCTTCCGTGAAGGCGAACACAACGTCCTGGTCGCCACCAGCGTCGCCGAGGAAGGCCTCGACATCCCCGCCACGGACCTGGTCGTGTTCTACGAACCCATTGGCTCCGAGATTCGTTCCATTCAGCGCCGGGGCCGCACCGGGCGCCACGGTCAAGGCCGCGTCGTCGTGCTGATGACCAAGGGCACCGCCGACGAAGCGGCCCATTGGTCCAGTCGCCGCAAGGAGCAAGCGATGGTCAAGGAGCTGCAGGGCCTGCGCGCCGCACTCTCGGGCACGGCGCCAGCCACGTCCAAAGGGCAGACCCGCATCGACGACCACGCGGCCAAGCCTGCCCCCTCCGACCCCACGGGCCGGCCCATGACGGAAGGCCCCATGGTGGTCTGCGACAGCCGCGAACAGGCGGGCGGCGTCATGCGCCACTTGAGCAGCATGGGGGCCCGCATCGAAACCAAATCCCTCGACATCGCCGATTTCATCCTCAGCGACCGCGTCGCCGTCGAACGCAAGGCCAGCAGCGACTTCGTGGACAGCCTCATCGATGGGCGCCTCTTCGAGCAGATGGCGCGCCTCAAGGACTACCCCAAGCCCATCCTCGTGCTCGAGGGCGACGGCGTCCTGGGGCACCGCAACGTGGCCCCAGAAGCCGTCATGGGCGCTCTGGCCTCCGTGGGCACCGACTACGGCATCACGGTGCTCCAGACCCGCGACGCCCTGGAGACGGCGCGGCTGCTCATCGCCATCGCCAAGCGGGAACAGGGGCGGGAAGGCCGCCACGTGGGCATCCGCAACGCCCACAACATCGCCGACGACGACGCCGTCGCCATCGCGGTGCTGTCCCAGTTGCCGGGCATCAACGCCACCAAGGCCACGGCGCTTCTGGGCGCCTTTGGAAGCCTGCATGCGGTGCTGGACGCCGATGAGGCGATGCTTCAGTCCGTTGACGGCATCGGGCCCAAACTGGCGGGCGAGATTCATCGCCTGGCGCGCCGCACATTCACCGGCTGACCTCACCAGAACCCTTCTAAAGCGGACCCAAGTCGGCCGCATTCGCCCCTGGGGGGTCTTTGCGCTATGGCGACCAAGATCGAGAACATCACCGGCGGCCTCGAGATGCTCATCGAGGACACCAGCGTCCCGCGCAACATCCGCAAGGCCAGCGAGGAAATCAAGTCCCTTCTCACCGACGAAGGCGAACCCCTCGACGTCCGCAAGGCGCGCGCCATCAGCACGCTGGACGACATGGCCAACGACCCCAACATCCCCTTGCACGGCCGCACGCTGGTCTGGAACATCATGTCCCAGCTCGAGACGCTGTAAGCGCCGAAACACTCAGGACCAAGCAACCGTGCGTCCTTCTGTGGCTGATTGGACCGTCCTCCTAGTGGACGACGAGCTCGACATCTTGGACAGCTTCAGCATCCTCGTGTCGCTCTCCTACCCCGACATCAAGGTCCTGGAGGCCAGCAGCGGCCAGGAAGCCTTGGCCATCTTGGAGCGACAGCACGTGGATGTGGTGGTCAGCGACTTCCGCATGCCGGGCATGGATGGCCTGGAGCTGTTGGAGCGCGTACGCGACGGATGGCCCGACACGGCCCGCGTCATCTTGTCCGCGTACCGCAAGGACGGCATCGCGCAAATGGAGGCGTTCAACACCATCGTGGACGCGTACTTGTCCAAGAGCGAGGCGCCCCAGAACATGCTGGAGACTCTCGGGCGCTTCAAGGACGGCGTCACGGCCTAATCTGCACCGTGAAGCGGCTCCCCATGCCGGGGCCTTCGCTGAAGGCCGACACCTTGCCGCCATGGGCTTCCACGATGGCCTGGCACACGTAGAGCCCCAGCCCCGATCCTTTGGGGCCATCCGGTCCATGCGCCTGCATGAATGGCTCGAAGAGGTGCTCCAATTGATCCGGTGCGATGCCCGTTCCATTGTCCTGCACATCCAAGGTCCAGCCATCATCCAGGCGCGAGGTCACCTCGATGTGGCCGCCGTGCGGCGTGAATTTGATGGCGTTGCCAATGATGTTGGACACCACTTGCGACAATCGCGGCGGGTCCAGCGGAATGGTTCCATGGCCGATGGTCTGCAGCGTCAAGCGCAGCCCCGCCTCCTTGGCGGCCGCGAGGTACTCCTCGACGACGCCGTGCACCACGAGATGGGGATCGCCGTCCTCTAGGTCCACCTCGATGCGTCCAGCCTGCGCCCGGGCCGCCGAGAGCAAGTCTTCCACCAGTCCGCCCAAACGATCGAGGCTACGCTGCATGACCGCCACCGATTTGTCGTCGGCCCCCAAGCGATGCTTCAAGATCGCCAATTGGGCCCGCAGCGGTACGAGGGGCGTCCGGAGTTCGTGCGCCCCCATGTTGATGAACTCTGTTTTGAGGCGGTCCATTTCCGCCAGTTGCTTGGCCTGGGCACGCGCCTGATCCGCCTCGCGCGTCCGGGCCATGACGTCGGCCGCGATGGAGTATGCCCGCCGCCGCGTGGAGTCGTATGCGTACACAATGCCGGCAAACGAGATGGCCAGCAATCCCCCGGAGGCGATGGTGACGCTTGGCGCACCACTTTCGGTGATGGTCAGCAGCCCCGGGCCGTCGGCGATATGGAACAACCACCGCCCACCCGGCGTGCTCAGGGTGCGCGCCGTGTAGGCATCCAACGAGGGACCCACTTGGGGCCCTCCGAGACCCTCCGGATACACCGTGGCGGCCCCATCGATGCCGTCGCGACCAAGGTCTGCGATGATGGCTTCCCGCATCTCGTCGATGCCCAGAACGGCCACGGCCAGTCCCGTGACTTGCCCTTCGTCGTAGGTGGCCTTCATCATGAGGATGCCAAACGTCCCTTGGACCAGTTGCAGGGCTTCGCTGGCTTCCACATCGCCGGTGGCGATGGCGCGCTGGATCGTGATGAGGCGGCTGGCGTTGAAGCCGATGTCCAAGCCCAGCGCGGGTTCATTGCCTTCCAGGGGCTGGATGTAGTCGACCACGTAGCGCACGGGAGCCCCGGTGTCGGGGTGGACGACGAAGTCGGGGCCAAACACTTGTTGGCGGGCCTGTTCGAATGCCGGGACGTCCTCGCTGTCGATGGCGCGGTTGAACGAGACGGCCACGGGTGCGACGTCGTGCTCGAACCAACCACTGGAGTCGACGTAGCGGTGGAACTCCTCCCGGGTCACGTTGGTCGCTTCGAAGTGCGCGGCCAAGCCATCCACGTAGGCCTCCTGCAGCGCGAAGGCGCCTTCCCATGCGCTCAGGACCTGCCCGGCATGGGCAGAGCGACGTTCATCGAAGGTGTCGCTGCGCAGATCTTGCAGGGGCCCACCGGCAATGGCCGCACCCAGTGTCAGTGGCAGCAACGCCAGGATGACGGGCAGCCACCGGACAGCCCGTGTGGCGCGGCGTTGTCGTGCGTCCTGATCGTCCAGGTCGCGCATGGCGTGGCGTCCGGCCGCCAAGGAGAGGCAAGCAACGCTCAGCATCGCCACAAAGATTTGGATCAGCAGCAAGGCCTCGTTCTCGTCGCCCGCGTAGAACGGCCCGCGTCCGCGAATCGTGCCCACCACGGCGGCTCCTGCGGTGGTGACCATGACGGTGGCGGTGGCGCGCGGACCTCCCGCCAGGACGGCCCACACGGGAGGCGCCATGACCATGACCATCCACAAGGCAGAGGCATCCGGCGCCCAAAACGCGATGCTGGTGACCAGCACGGACGCGGCCACGGCCATCCAGCCATGCTGGCCCATGGTGTCGACGGGGCGGAACCAGAGCACGATGGCGGGGGCCAAGATGAGGGCGCCTCCCACGTCGCCCAACCACCAGGTCAGCCAGATGTCGGGCAAGGCCGTGAGTGTGGCCAAGCCGGCACCCCACAACGTCGCGGCCCCCATGGTGGCGCTGATGGCCGGCGCCAGCACGCCGCCCCCCACCGCGTACGCGAAGGTCCTGGGGGCCTCGGTGAAGGCCTTCTGCAAACCAAGCCGCACCAGCACGGCCGCCCCGAGCGCCCCTTCCAGGGTGTTGCCCATGGCGATGACCAGGGATGGCGCCCACGGCGTGGTGGCCAAGTTGAACAGGAACGCACCAACGAGGACAATCGGCCAGTAGCGCAGGCCCAGCAGGGCCAAGGCCGCAATGGCCACGCCCGTGGGCGGCCACACCGGGCTGACGCTGGCATTGACGAATGTCAATGACAAGCCCAGCAGCCCCGCGGCGTAGTACGCCACGAAGGCCAGCGCGGCGGCGGCGATGCGCGTGCCAAGCACGGACTTGGCATTGCCGCGGCACTTAAGCAGATGACCCGTGGGAATCGAGCCACATCCGGGCCTTGATATACCGTCCTCCCTTGGTAGAAACCGTGCCCGTCGGCGTGATCTATGGCTCCACATCGAGCACCCGGTTCGATGTGGCCGTCGCCGACCCCGGCCTGCGCCGCCTGGACTACGTGGCCGTGCGACACGAGGAGAACTTGGTGTTGTGCCAGGTAGACGACGTCCAGCGGCTTGATGGTCTGAGTTTCGACGAGGCGATGGCGGGCACGGCGGGGCACGAGGATCGCCTCAGCGCGTCCGTGGCCGTCATTGGCTACGTCGACGCCACGGGCCGTGTCCAAACGCCCCTGACGCCGTTCCGTGCGGGCCAGGAAGTAGGCTGGGCCGACGACACCCTGGTCACCGACGTATTGGGTTTGGAGCCAGGCAACGACGGCGCCCTGATGGGCACCATCAAGGGCAGCCGCATCCCCGTGCGTCTCAGCATGAACATGCTGGCGCAGAAGCACGTCAGTGTGCTGGCCAAGACGGGTGCGGGCAAGTCGTACACCGTGGGCGTGCTGCTGGAAGAGTTCCTGTCCGCGGGCGTGCCCCTGGTGATCTTGGACCCACACGGAGAATACAACAGCCTCCGGCACGCCAACACCGACCCCGACGACGTCGAGCGGATGGCCAGCCTCGGCATCAAGCCCCGCAGCTTCAACGACATCATCCACGAGGTCGCCATCGACACGGACCTCAACCGCGACGCCACCAAATTGCGCCTGGAGGGCACCAACCTGGAAGGCCAGGAACTGGTGGACTTGTTGGGCAGCAAGCTCAGCGGCGGCCAGGTGGGCGTGCTCTACCAAGCCATCAAGGAAGCCAAAGAGAACCTCCCAGGCCACACCATCGAGGACATCATCGACGCGGTGCACGCCAACAAGAGCAGCGCCAAGTGGAATGTCATCAACGCCCTAGAGACCCTGCAAGGCACGGGCCTCTTCCACCTCAGCGGCACCCCGTTGACGGATCTCGTCAAGCCCAACCAATGCACCATCGTCAACCTCAAGGGCGTGGCCCCCGACATCCAGGAGGTCGCCGTCACGCGACTCACCGGCATGCTGTGGGCGGCGCGCAAGCGAGGCGAGGTGCCACCATTCTTGCTGGTCTGTGAGGAGGCACACAACTTCTGCCCGGAGCGCGGCGTGGGCAACGCCATCAGCGGCGCCATCATCCGCACCGTGGCCAGCGAAGGCCGCAAGTTCGGCATGGGCCTGGTCATTGTATCGCAGCGTCCGGCCAAGATCGACAAGAACGTGTTGAGCCAATGCAACACCCAATTCGTGCTCAAGGTCACCAACCCCAACGACCTGAAGGCGATCATTAGCAGCGTGGAGGGCATCACGGGCAAGGCGGGAGACGAACTGCAACGCCTCCCCATCGGCACCGCGCTGGTGGCTGGCGGCGGGCTGACGCAGCCTGTGTTTGCCGATGTCCGCCCGCGCATCACGCGCCACGGAGGGGCCAGCATCGACGTGGTGGGCGGCAAGCGACCCAAACAACCCAAATCCAGCACAAAGGCCACTATTCGCGACACCACGCCAGTGCGCGAATCCGTGGCTCCTTCGCGCAACACGGCACTCCCGGCCACCGAGGCACCCCGCGAGGTGCCAGTTCCGCGGCCAGCGGCGCCCGCATCGCCCCCGGCAGCACCCAAGCCCCCTGCCGCGCCGAGGCGCCTGGCCAAGGCCGACGCGCCCACATGGAGTCCCAAGGACGCCCCAGCCATCCAACGCGTGGCCGAACGAGTGGGGCTCGTCTCCACCGGACGCGACCCCAAAGCCACCATTGCGTTCATTCAGCGCCTGGCGATCCAAAATGGCCGTGACCCCGAGGCGCGCGCCGCCTTGTATGCGGAGATTGGCCGCAACATCTGCCACGAAGATGCCCCCCATTGCATCGCCTGCCCCATGGCCGAGCAATGCCAGCACCACCAGCGAGCGAAGCAGGAGCGCAAGAAGAGCCGCTCCCCCATCCGCCGCTTGTGGCGCTGAATCCTTGTAGCCATCGGGCGTGGCCAGACCGTGGACGAGCTGACGACCATCACGGACGCCAAGATCGAGAAATACCTCGACACCACCAAGCGCGCGTTCGACAAAGTGACTGTCGTCGCCCCCGCCAAGAGCTTCTCCGCGAAAATAGCCGATAATTTCCTTGATATGGCAAAGCGCTACTATTCCGATGCTTTGCATTTTCATGGCAAGGGCGACCACGTGAACGCGTTTGCCCAGGTCAACTACGCCCACGGCTGGCTCGACGCCGGCGCCCGCCTCGGCGTGTTCGACGTCGATTGCGACGACGTGCTGTTCACGCTCCTCGACTGACCCCACCCCTGGCCGCATACGAAACACCCTTTGTGCGGCTTTACGTTATTTCGTGGCGGTGCCGGCCGTCAGCGCAAATTTTCACACCGAGCCAGATATTCCATCGGCAGGATGGGTTCGTTTGCGACGCTTTAAGTACTCTCGGCCCCCGTTTCGGATTCCCTGCACCCGATGACGGTTGGGAGGCCGCGAGGGAGCAGCAATCGCACCTGGGAGGAAAACACGTGAACAGCTTCGCCTGGATCCGTGTGGTCACCGACGACTGGGAATACACCGAGCGCGTCGCCTGACCATACACCTGAACTGCATCCCATCCTCATCCCCCTCATTCCCCACCCAGGCGATATCTCCTTTGACGGGCAGCCAATCGGCGCCTTGTGTACCCCTACGACAATGCCTTCCAGTGGTGGCTGAAAGGCCGCTATGCACACCTTGTGGCGGCCATGGAGCGACACCCCGAACTGCTGGAGGGTGGTCGAGGCAAGCAGCTGCAGCGACGCTTGAAGCGCATCAAGCGCTGGTTGATCATCAGGGGCCTCGTCATCGCATTCCTCTTTGCCGGGGCCATTGCCACCGTGCTGGGCTTCGTCTTGCGCGCGTTGCCGGCCTTGTCCGATCTGGAGGCAGGCCTGGACTTGTACGTCCGCATCTCCACGTACTTCTCGGCCGCCTTTGCCCTGGGATACCTCCTGTCCACGCGCACCCTGGCGCAATTGGAAATCGACGCCATCATGCTGTTCCATTTGGAACACCACAACAAAGCGTGATTTCTCGCCGCTTCACGCAACGCCGCGAATTATCGCCTCAACCATTGCCCTGCCAGCCAGAGTATATAAGGCACCACCCCCAACCCGTTTGAGGTTCGGTAGTCCGAATATCAAACGCGTAGGGGGGCGATAACAGAGAAGCCCTTCTGGAGCGGCCTCAAGCCAAGGTGTGGCGCGGGATTTTGCGGAAGACGCGCTTGGTGCTGGACGCCTGCAAGCGCTCCTGCACGGCATTGTATAGCTCCGGGCCCACGATGGCCTCATGGGCGCCGATTTGCAGTTGATCCTGCCAGGGCAAGGCGCCGGCATAGGTTGCGTTCTGCAGCACATGCGTGACGTTCCACACCGTCCAGTGGGTCTTGCGCCGCGTGGGCACGCCGTGCTGGTTCAGGTGGTCTGCGATGGCTTGCTTGCCCCGACCATCTCGGAATGCCTGGAACATCCACTCCACGTGTGGCGCTTCGTCGGGCACCGGCACCAGGACACCACCCACTCCGTAGGCATATCCGAAGGGGGCTGGTTTGCCCAGGCTGCCGCCCGAGGTCTTGGCCTTCTGTTCCATGCCCACATAGACGCGCTCACCGATTTGTTCGGATTCGAGCTGGGCGATGCGCTGGATGATGTCCATGACGAAGCGGCCCATGGCGGTGGAGGTGTCGAGGCTCTCCGTGACGCTGGCGAAGCCCTTGTCGTCCTTGGTGAGCTGATCCATCATCGCCATGAAGTTGCGGCTGTTGCGATGGATGCGGTCCATTTTGAGGACCAGGAGCGTGTCCCATTGGTCGCGCTCCGCCAGCATCTTTTGGTAGGCTGGGCGGCGCGTGGTGCGGCCCGAGTGGCCTTCGTCGACGTATTCGCCCGCGATGGACCAAGCTTGTGCCTGCGCGTAGAGGCGCAGTCGGTCGAGCTGGGCGTCGAGACTGAAGCCTTCCTTGGCCTGGTCTTCCGTCGAGACGCGGGTGTATAGCGCGACGCGGGTCAACGTGCACAAGCAGCCAAGGTGCGTACAAGACACCCACGGTTTCGCATGGAACAAGGGCCGATTGTGCGCCAATACGCAAATCCCTGGCCGTGGTGCGAGCGCCACCACATTATTCGCGTTGTGCTGCACCCCCCACCGTGGCTTTGTGGGTGGGCGCACCAATTCGCGTGGTCGCGCCCGGCTGCGATTATTACGCCCTCAATGGAAATGGGATTGCATGGCGTCTTGGCCGTCGTCGCGGGCCCGGAACGACGCAAAATGTGGGGCAGCGTGCTCGAGGACCCATGCGCGAACATCCTCGAGGGTTGCGGCGCTGCCTTCCCGCTGCATGTTGGTCATCACGGCCGCGCCGAGTCCGCAGGGATCGATGCGTTGGAACTCGACCGGGTCCAGGGTGACGTTCAGCGCGATGCCGTGGATGCTGATCCAGTCCTTGATGGCGATGCCGATGCTGGCGATTTTCTTGTCGGTCGCGACGGTCCAGACGCCCGGGTATTCGGGCTTGGTGATGGATTCGATGCCGAAGTGCCGGAGGCAGTCGTGCAGGAACTGCTCCAGGTGCCGCACCCAAGCCCGGACGTCGCGGTTCCCCTCGCCCAGGTGGACGAGCGGGTAGACCACCAATTGACCGGGGCCGTGGTATGTGGCCTTGCCACCGCGTTCAATCTCGTACACAGGCAAGGTCGGGTCAAAGACCTCGCCACGCTCCCCTCGTCGCCCCAACGTAGCGACGGGCGGGTGCTCCACGACGAGCACCACGTCGTCTTGGTCGCCCATGTGGATGCGGTCCTTGAGTCGGCGCTGCAGCTCCAGGCATTCGCCGTAGTCCATGCGGCCAAGGTCGCGGACCTCCACGCGTCTTCGACTCAGGGGTCCATGATGGGCTTTGCGGCCAAGCGTCGCTTGGTCTCCGCATAGCCCCTGGCGTAGAGCTCCTTGGCTTCATCGCGTCGGAAGCGCAGGATTTCCGTCTCCAACGGGGGCTCCGGGGCGTGGAAGACGACCTCGGAGCGGGGCAGATGTTCGGGGTCGCGCTTGGGCAGGCGCATGCGGGCCTGCAGCCACGCCCATTCGGCGTGTTGGCGCCCATGCCATAGGATGTCGCTTTGCCGGCGCAGCACCTGCCGGATGCCTTCCGGGGGCGCCATGGGATGGGGTTCGATGGGGTCGTGCAACAGGACCTGGACGTCGTCCGCTCCGGCCTCCAACGCGTGGCGCAACGGCAGCGCATTCCAGTGGCCTCCGTCGGCGTGGTGATCGCCGTCGATTTCCACCGGCGCCAAGCCGGGCAACAGCGCGGTGGTGGCCATCATGACCTCCACGTCGATTTCTTCCGGGCGCCAGAGCCGTTCCTGGCCTGCTTCGATGTCGGTGGTGGTGATGTGCAGGCGGCCGTCCCTGCGGACCGCTTCAAAGTCCGCGTGCTCGTCGAAGGTGGCCCGGAGGGGCTTGGCGTGCATGAAGGAGCGCCAGGCCTTGATTTGCAGGATGTTGCCGCGGACGCGCAGCACATGCTTCTGTTGCAGGTTCTCCCACCAATTCTGCATGTCGTCGGGCTCTCCCATGACGATCATGAGGCCGTTGACGGCGCCCACGCTGGTGCCGAAGATGACGTCGGGGCGCCACCCAGTCTCGTGGATGGCGCGCCAGCACCCCGCTTGGTATGCGCCGCGGCTGCCTCCACCGCTCAAGACCAGCGCCTTCACGGCCCGTCATGGCGGGCTGCCTTGATGGACTCTATGCCAGCAAGTGGTGCAGCATCGCCATCTGGACCCACATGCGGTTCTCGGCTTGTTGGTGGATGAGGCTGCGGGGACCGTGGGCCAGTTCGTAAGTGGCTTCTTGACCCCAGTGGCCGGGCAGGCAGTGCATGAAGACGGCGTCTTGATGGGCGCGGGACATCAGCGCGTCGTTGACTTGGAAGCCCTTGAACGCCTTGTGCCGGTGTTCGCTCTCCACGTCACCCATGCTGGTCCATGTGTCCGTGGCGACGGCGTCGCTGCCCATGACGGCGGCCAGCGGATCGTGGCCGACGTCCACGGTGCTGCCGTTCTGGTGGGCCAGGACTTCGGCGGCTTCGACGATGTCGCTGTCGGGGGCGAATCCCTTGGGGGTGGCGACGCGGATGTCCATGCCGGCCATGGCGGCGCCCAGGAGGTACGAGTGGCACATGTTGTTGCCATCGCCCACGTAGGTGAACGTGTGGCCTTGCAGGTCGCCCCAATGCTCGAGCAAGGCCATCCAGTCGGCCATGACTTGGCATGGGTGCTCGCGCTCGGTGAGGGCGTTGATGACGGGCACGCCGCTGTGCTCGGCCATGGCGTCCACGTCGGCCTGCTTGTTGGCTCGGAACACGATGGCGTCCACGTAGCTTCCCAGAACGCTGGCGGTGTCTTCGATGGGTTCGCCGCGGCTCATCTGGCTGGTTTGCTGGTCCAGGACGACGCTGGAGCCGCCCATGCGGGCGATGCCGACTTGGAAGCTGATGCGCGTTCTGGTGCTGGGCTTCTCGAAGACCAACGCAATGTGCTTGCCCACGAGGCTCTGCTCGGTGGTGCGCTTGAACCGCAACGCGGTCTGCAGCACATCGTCCATGGGACCGTGCAGGTCGTGCATGCCCAGGACGCTGGGAATGGCTTGCAGGAGTTGCTGGGTCATGGGGACTCCAGGAGTTGTTGGGCAGTCTGGATTCCCAGCACGGTGGGCTGCAGGGCTTGCAGCGTGGCGTCGTGGGCCTCCGCCAATGCAATCATGGCGGCGTGCACCGCATGCGGTGCCGGGCCGCCGAGAGTATCCCGCCGGTTGGCGTCGCCATCCAGAGCGGCGATGGCGGCGACCTTGGCATCGTGGGGGATGCCGGCTTGTTGCAGGGAAGCCACCGGGTCGTTGCCTTCCTTGTGCGCCTGGGCGACGATGGTGTACGCGTCCCGGAATGGGATGCCGTGCTGGACGAGCGCTTCGGCGGCATCGGTGGCCCCGATGCCGAACCCGCCCGTGGCGGCTCCTGTGGCCTCGATGCTCTGCACGATGGCGGCGGTGACTTGCAGGGTGGTGTGCAGCGTTTGGTGGGCTTGCACCAGGTGGGGCTTGACGACCTGCAGGTCCCGGACGTAGCCCAAGCCCAAGGGCAAGCACACCTGGAGGACGGCCTGTTCGTGGGAGGGGATGGTCCGGGCGTGGCCCCGCACCAGTTCGATGGCGTCCGGGTTGCGCTTCTGGGGCATCAGGCTGCTGCCGGTGGTGAGTGCCGGAGCGATGGCCACGGCGCCTTGGGAGACCAGTTGGAACAGGTCTTCGGCGAGGCCACTGATGGCGACGGAGCACGTGGTGAAGGCGCTCAGGGTGGCCAGCACCTGGTCCCTGGTACCCGTGGCCAAGAGGGCGTTGACGGGGGGTTGCAGGCCCATCAAGTCCGCCGTGAAGGCCGGATCCAGGGGCAGCGTGCTGCCGGCCACCGCACCGCTACCCAAGGGGCTGATGGCGATTTGGGGAGCCAGGGTGGCGATGTGTTGGGCGGCTTGTTGGAACCGCCAGGCGTGGCCCGCCAGCAGGAAGCCCAGGGTGGCGGGTTGGGCGGCTTGGCCGTGGGTGGTGGCGGTCCAGGGAGT
>JBFKTF010000005.1:0-31540 GCA_041636435.1 Thermoplasmatota archaeon | reverse complement strand
GCACCCCGGAGGCCTGACATGAAGTTCCGCACCCCCCTCGAATTCCTTTGGCTCGGCCTCGTCATCGTCAGCGTGCTGGCCGCATGGTTCCCCGCGATTTTGCTGATTGTGGTGCCAGACGAGATTGTCCTCGTCGGCTTGCTGGAATCCATCGCCATCACGGCGTTTGCTCTGAGTGTCGCCATCTCAGCCCCGATGGACGGCCTGCACAAATTGCGCCGCAAGGCGCGTGGCAGCCGCAAGTACGAGCGCGCCCGCCGTGCGCAGACACTCCGCGTGTCGGGGTCGCTCAACTCGTTGCTGCTCATCCTGACGCTGATGTTCGTCGGGTTGTTCATGCTGATTCGCACCAACATCGTCGGCGCCCCCGAGACGTCCCCGGTGATGCTGCGCATCCTGGCCGGTCTGGCGGGCTTGTATGTCACCAACGCCGCCGTGGCCCACTACCAATCGATGAACGTCAAGCGCGAGGAAGCGCTCAACCCCCGCGCACGCTGGGTCAGCACCTTCCTCGTGGCCGTGGGCGTCATCTTCGGCGGCATCGCCCTGGTCACCGTCCTGTTTGGACCCCTGGAGGTGGGCAACCGCATCCTCGACCTGGAAATCGTGCCCCTCTACCAAGTCCTGGCCTTGATGGCCAGCGGCCTGGGCCTCGCGTTCACCCGGCAGCTGCCCAGCATCGCCTCGATGATGGGCGAACTGGCCCAGCGCGGCACCGGCGACAGCCGCAAAGCCGTCTGGCTACCCACCGCGATTTCGTTCACGATTCTGTTCGTGTTCGTGCTCATCATGGTGGTGTTCGGCACCGGGTTCGTGCAGACATTCAGCGCCGCCGGTGGCAGCCCCATCAGCATCTTCCTGCTGGCGTTCATGGTCCTCGCCATCTTCGCCGGCATCGGCCTCTCCGTCTGGCTGGTTCGGTCGAAGGAAAAGCTGGAACTCTACAAGACCAAGGCCCCCCGCGAAGAGAAGATCGAGACGGCACTGGTCGTCGGTTCGGTATCGCTGGCATTGTCCTGCTTGTTCCTGGCGTTCCTCATCAACCAAGGCCAGGACATCTTCGGCATCGACCGCAACCGCTGGCTCGACGTGGCCGCCATCGGCATCCTCGTCGGCGTCGGTCCCTACGGGTTCTATGCGGCCCGGCAGGCGCGCAACATCCAGATGATGGAAGGCCGGTTCCCGGACTTCTTGCGCGACTTGGCCAGCAGCCACCGCGGTGGCCTGACGTTGCCCCAGGCCGTGAAGGTCGCGGCGCGTGGTGACTACGGTCCCCTGACCACGGAGATTCGCAAGATGGCGGACCAGCTCAGCTGGAACATCGATTTCCAAGAGACCCTCAAGCGCTTGGCCGAACGTGTCCGCACCCCGTTGGTGCAGCGCTCGGTGACGCTGATTCTGGAAGCTGGCCGCAGCGGTGGTTCCACCAGCGATGTCCTGCTGGCGGCGGCCCGCG
Source organism: Thermoplasmatota archaeon (assembly GCA_041636435.1). Lineage (GTDB taxonomy): Archaea > Thermoplasmatota > E2 > JACPAO01 > JAHFTW01 > JBFGSX01. The sequence goes on along the minus strand of JBFKTF010000005.1, from coordinate 30,084 downwards.
ACGCGCGTGAACTGAAGAACCTGGAACGGGAACGAAAGCTGTCGATGTCGGTGTACACCATCGTCATCTACACGACGTTCTTCGTGTTCCTGTTCGTGATCGCCGTCATGTACAACCAGTTCGTGCCCGAAATCATCTCGGCCACCGAGAAGGCCAACGAAGGTGCCCTGGCGGGTGCCAGCATCGTATCCGGCGGTGTCAGCCTCGACGACTACCGCACCCTGTACTTCTCGGCCTCCATGGTGCAAGCCATTGGCAACGGCATCGTGGCTGGCCTCATGGGCAGTGGCTCCATCGTGTTGGGTCTGCGGCACTCGTTCATCATGTCGCTCACGACGTACATCACGTTCGGCGTCATGCTGGCCTGAATCCACGCGACGAGCCGACGCGGCCCGCGGCATGCCTGGAGCAGCGCCCACGATGGTCGCTGCCTCGCGGCCGCGAGCTTAGCAGCTGCCCAAGGAGTCGCCGTGGTGCAGGTGTGCGGCCAAGGCAAACGCGCTGACCATCAACTCGTGCTCGGCTTCCGGGCGTCCCGGGGGTCGGTGGCATAGCACGATGTCCGCTGGGCTTTCGTCCATTTGGTTCACTTCCTCGTGCGGGCACGGCCCGGGCGTGGCGCCCAAGGCAATCTCGTCGGGCGCATCGTCCCAATACTCGGTGACCGTGACGGGGCCGTGCCCCGTGGCGATGCACAGCAATTGTGCCGCGATGCCTGGGGGCGCTTGGCTGTAGCCAAGACCTTGCAAGGGCACGGGGTCCAACGTGATGATGGCCACCAAGTCTTGGTAATCCGCGGCCAAACTGGACAGGTTCGGGTTGAATTCGAAGAGCAAGATGACCTCGTTGGGATCCAAGACGATGGAGCCGTTGGAGGTGTGTGGGGTCAGCATGGCGGTCACTGGCACTTGGCCATGGTAGGCCGGCGCGCTGGGCACCGGGTCCCCGTGTTCGAGACTGACCACGTGGGGGTCGTCGCTCAGGGAGTTGTATTGGGCGTGGAACCAGGAATACTCGGCCACGGCATCCACCCCGATGCGGCTCCATGGGGGCAGCACCCCCAGGTTGTAGACGTGGCCGCGCTGCACGGGGCCGGGGAACGCGTCGATCCAGGTGGCGCCACCGTCGACCGTGGGTCGGGCCGTGACGGGCACGTCGGGTCCGCCGCTGCCCCACGTGATTTGGGTGCCGATGATTTCCACGTGCACTTCCATGGGTTGCTGCAGGACCACGCCGCCAAACAAGTCGATGTAGTGGCTTGCGCGCTGCCCCGTCACGCGAATCGAATCCAGCAGGCTCTCGTCGTCCTGGATGGACAATTGCCCCAGCAACAAGGAATGGCTGGGGTTCTCCAAGCGAATGCTGGCGTTGGTGGACGCGGGCAAGGGGCAATCGGTCCGGGGGCCGGCCACGCACAGCCATTGTCCCGTGCCCAATTGCTGGTCCAGGATGCCGCGCTCGGTGTACCATGACATGTCGACCCGGTGGGTGCCGCTGTCCGTGGTGGCCACGATGGATGCGCCGTCCAGGTCCAAGGTGCCGGACACCAGCGCCAATTCGTGGGCCCCTCGATGGGCGCGCGTCTGGGCGGCGGGGGGCGTCACCGATTGCAGGGCTTCTGCCTGATCGTGCACCGCATCCGCCAAGGAGACGCTGCCAAGGCTGGCGATGAAGGTGATTGCGACCATGAGGGCGACCGCCACGGGGTTGGCGGCAGCATGGCTGTCCATGCGGGCTCAAGGAGGGGGGAAGGGGAAAAGGGGCGGGGCGGCCTTCAGCGGTTACTTGTTCTTCCCCTTGGCCAGACCCTGGTTGCCCTTGAGCGGGTCGGTGACCGGGTCCGTGACGGGGTCGGTAACCGGATCGGTGTTGGTGGGGTCGGTCGGGTCCGAGGGGCCGCTCAGGGCATCCATCAGCGCATCGCTGGCGCTTTGCGGGTCGCTGATGGGCTCCATCGGCAGGCCGAGGCCACCAAACAGATCGTGCAGGGTACCGCCGGCCATCCAGTCCGCGAAGTCGATCAGCGAGCAGGGTCCGAAGGCATTCTGGCCATTCTGCGTCAGCATCGGCACGATGGCCATGTCCACCCACTCCGTGTACGCCACCGTGGGTCCTTGATCGGCCTTCCTGCAGACTTGGGCCTCCAAGACGTCGTCGGCGTCGATGGCGTCCAGATCCAAGCGCATGCTGTCATCCAGCTTGCCACCGGCGGCGTCGAAGAGCTGCCAGTTGATTTGGAAGGCGTATTCGCGGTTGGTGGGCACGATGGAGGTGTCGCACTCGCCGAGGGTTGCGCCGATGGCCTCCCAGTGGGGGAGGTGGTCGGGGGCGATGGCGAAGGTGACCGTCGAGAAGCAGACCGTCTGGAAGACGCCGCTGCCCACGGAGTAGCTGCCGGTGCTGGGTGGGTCGATTGAGAAAATCAACACCAAGTCCTGGAAATCGGCTGCGGTGCTGGACAGGTTGTCCGTACCCAGTTCGAACAGCAGCATCACTTCGTTGTCGTCGAGGACAATGAACTGACCATCCGTGTAGGGGCCGATGAGGCCACTGATTGGGACCTGGCCATTGAATGCCGGGGTGCTGGGGATGGAGTCGCCATTGCGCAACGTGTGGACGAACGGCGTCTGGTCGAACGAGTCGCGGACCTTGCTCCAACTGTAGATGGCCGCCGTGGCTTCCACGCCAATGTGGCTGCCCTTCTCCAGCATGCCCATGTTGTGGACCATGCCGGCCGTGACGGGACCACCAAAGGGATCTTGGTACGATTCGCCGCCGTCGTGGCTGGGCAGCACGCTCACGGGGACATCGGGGCCCGTGGAGCCCCAAGTGATTTCGGTGCCGATGACCGTCAAGTGGACCGTGTTGGGGTCTTGTAGGACAATGGCGCCCGAGGCGTCGATGTAGAACGGCGAGCGCTTGGAGGCGACTTTGACCAGGTCTTGCTCCACGGCTTCCCGGTGCTCCACTTCGCCCAGAATCTTGCCGCCGCCCTGCTTCGGGTGGACGCTGAGCGACACGGCGTCGCTGTACGGGCTGGCGCAGTCGGGGTCGGGGCCGCTCACGCAAATCCATTCGCCGACGCCCCAACTGCCATCCAAGATGCCCTGTTGGGCCCACCAGGACAGCGCCACCGCAGTGGAGCCCCCGGCGTTCTGGATGTGGATCTTGGCTTCGAGGTCCAGCATCCCCCGGGTGAGGCTCACCTCGTGGCGCTCGCCGTCGCTGCGGGACTGCAACGCGAATTCGGGGGCCTCCAAGGTCCCCTCTTCGAATTGTGCCTGCACTTGCGACGCAACGAGAGCGCCCCCAATCACCATCGCAACGGTGAGGCCAGTCAAGGCGATGGTGCCAATGGAGGCGACCACCGCCTGCTCGTCTTGGTGCAGACGGGGCTTCTGATGGGTGGGGGGATGGTGCATGGGTGCGGTAGGTTGCGGGCGTTCGTGGGAAAAGGTGCCGCGGGCCGACCCATCATCGGCGTGTTGGCGGACAGTGCCCTTTGCTTTGCGCCTTCCACTATATGACGCGCGTCGGCGCAGGTGTGGGGGCCGCAGGTCCGGTGTGGACAATGGGCTCAGGTACGTGCGCCGTGCACGTCCCTCCCGTTGGGGTTCCATCGGTGCCGTGCCGTCCGCACCCGTCTAGGGTGTCAAGTCGGGATCCACGGTGAAGATGAGCACCAGGTCCTGGAAGTCCGCCGCGGGACTGTTGAGGTTGGTGGTGCCCAGTTCGTAGAGCACGATGATCTCGTTGGGCTCCAGCACGATGAAGCCCTCGGCCGCGTAGGGCCCCAACAGACTGCCCACCGGGACTTGGCCCGCCCAGGCCGGCGTGGTGGGGACCGAGTCGCCGTGCCGCAGCGTCGCCACGAGGGGCGAATCCACGACGCTGGATTGCGTCATGCTGTACCAATAGATGGCCGCCGTCGCCTCGGCGCCGACCACGGAGCCCGCGGGCAGGATACCAAAGTCGTGCACTTGGCCGGCCGTGACGGCCCCGCCAAAGACTTCGAAGTACGTGGCGCCGCCATCCGTCGTGGGCCGCACCGTGACGGGGATGTCGGGGCCGGTGGCACCCCACGTGATTTCGGTGCCGACCACGTGCAAGTGCATGCGGGCGTCTTCCTGGATGACGATGCCGCCGGAATCGTCGATTAGGAACGAGGCGCGCTTCATCTGCAGCTTGATGGGATTCGAGTTGGTCGCGGCGTCCGTGGTGCCAAGTTGCCCCAACTCCAGCGCCGGCCCGTACGTGGTTTGGATGCTCAGGCGGACATCCGTCGCCTTTGGGAAGGGACACTCGGGGTCGGGGCCGGCGATGCAGACCCACTCACCGATGCCCAGCGAATCGCCAATGATGCCCTGGTCGCGGTACCACGACAGGGGCAACGTGTGCTTGACACCGTCGATGGTGATGCGCAACGTCGTGGCGTCGACGTCCAAGCTGCCGGCCGTCAAACGGATGCTGTGCGTCTTCCCGTCGCTTTTGCTGGCGGCGCTGAACGACGACGACTCCGGGATGCCCTCCTCGGTCAAGTCCACGATGGCCGAGGCAGCAAACGCAGCGCCCACAGTGAATACCACCGCCAACGCCGTCAGACCGATGGTCCCAATCGTGGACGACACGCCGGAACCGTCGGTCAAGAGGCGGGCGGGTGCGCGGTGCATGCATGTTCTTGGGTTCCCCTCCATATTTCAGGCTGCGAGGGCGGACCCCGATTTCCCCTTGGGGCGTGGGTCGGTGCGGCTGCCCAGACCTGAGGGTTAAATCCGAGGCCCCGCACTGGAGGGCTTGTGTTGGGTGGACTGCGCACGCTCCTCCTGTTTGGCATGATGACCCTCCTGTTCATGGTGGGTGGTTACGCGATTGCGGGTTACTTCGGGGGCGACCCCATGACCGCGATGATTGTCTTCGCCGTCTTCGCCGGCGCCATCAACTTCGTCTCCTACTTCTGGAGCCACAAGTTCGTCCTGTGGAGCTACAAGGCCAAGATCATCGAACGCCAAGACAACCCGCGCCTGTACGACATCGTCAGCCGCGTCGCCATGAAGGCCGAGCTGCCCATGCCCCAAGTCGCCATCATCCCCATGGCCGTCCCCAACGCCTTCGCCACCGGCCGCAACCCCAAGAACGCCGTCGTCGCGGCCACCAAGGGCATCATGGACATCCTCGACGACGACGAACTGGAAGGCGTCATGGCCCACGAGATGGCCCACGTCAACAACCGCGACATGCTCATCATGACCGTCGCGGCCACCGTCGCCGGTGCCATCACCTTCGCCGCGCGCATGATGTTCTGGAACAGCCTCTTCGGTGGCGGCCAAGAACGCAGCCCGGCCCAGATGGCCATCGGCTTCGCCTTCATGCTCCTGGCGCCCATCGCGGCCATCATCGTGCAATTGGCCATCAGCCGCAACCGCGAATTCGAAGCCGACCGCGTCGGCGCCAAGATCAGTGGCAAGCCCTGGGCCCTGGCCCAAGCGCTGGAGAAGATGGAGAACATCGCCACCCACTACCCGTTGACTGAGAAGCACGCCAACCCCAGCACGGCCAGCCTGTTCATCGTCAACCCGTTCCGCGGCGGTGGCATGGCCAGCCTGTTCCGCACCCACCCCGTCACCGCCGAGCGCGTCAAGCGCCTGCGCGAAATGACCTACTAGAGCCCCACAACCCTGATGTAGCCGCACGCGGGGTCAAACCCGTGCGTGTCCTCGTCGCCATGCTGGTCCTCACCGTCTCCTTGAGTGGTTGCGCCAGCCAGAACGAACCAACCTCCGATGCCGAACCGGTCCTCGATGGGCTGTCCGAGGCCCTGTACGAGGTCCTGCCCGTGGAGGAAGTGTTCGTGACGGCCAGCGACGGCATCCGACTCCACAACGCCGTCTACCGCCCCGACACCACCGAGCCCAGCCCCGTGTTCATCAACTTCAGCCCCTACTGGGGCAACACCGCGGAAGTCGGCGGCGACGGCTTCGGGCAATGGCTCCTGGAGCACCTTGTGCCCCGCGGCTACACCGTCGTCCTGGCCGCCATCCGCGGCACCGGCCACTCCGAAGGCTGCTTTGAGGTCGCCAGCGACCGGGAAGTCCAGGATCTCTACGAGGTCATTGATACCTTCGCCAACCAGGAATGGAGCAACGGCCACGTCGCCGTCGGTGGCAAGAGCTACGACTCCACCACGCAGAACGGACTCATCGCCAAGATGCCCCACCCGGCACTCAAGGGCGTCTTCCACGTCAGCGGCATCACCGACATGTACCGCTACAACTACGTCGGCGGCGTCCCGTACAGCAACGGACTCACCTTCACGCCCCGCTACGCGGCGACCTACAGCATCGACGGGGAGCACCCCGATGGCCAAACTGGCCAGCTCGCGGACCTGGTCTGCCCCGAAATGGCCGAACACGTCCTGCACGGCACCGGCAGCGCCATCACCGGCCTCAAGACCGACTACTGGCAAGAACGCGACTGGACCCAATTCATTGGCGACTCCAACTGGAACGGCTCCATCTTCTTCGTGCACGGCTTCCAAGACTGGAACGTCAAGCCCGACCACATCCTCCCCTGGATCACGGAATTGCCCGAGCAAATCCGCATCAAGGGCTGGCTCCACCAAGACACCGACAACCTCGGCCACGTCTACCCGATGCGCGATGACTGGAACGAGACCATGATTGCCTGGCTCGACACCGAACTGAAGGGCAAGGACGTCGGCTTCTACGACGCGCCCGCATGGGACATCGAAGGCACCGACGGCTTGTGGCGGGAAATGGATGTCTGGCCGCCGGAGGAGCCGACCAGCCGGCAGCCGGATGGGGAATTGACGGTCCTGGGTGGTCCGCGACCGGACGCCCCGCAGATGGTGTTCTTCGTGTTCGACAACGCCACTCGTCTCACCGGCGCCCCGGTCGTGACCGTCGGCGCCACCGCCACCCCCGACCAAGCCCTCACTGCCATTTTCCACAAGAATGGCGAATGGATCGGCGAAGCGGTCCTACGGGCGGCGTACCGCGACGGACTCGACGCCCCCGCCGCCTCCGCCGGGCAAGCAACCTACGAACTCGTCGCCTACCCGATGGACGTCGTGTTCGAGGCTGGAGACGTGCTGGACGTGTACCTCGGTGCGCCCGCCCGCCACAGCATCACCGCCGGCCAGACAGACGGTGCGCAGTACAACCTCGGCACGGTCAGCCTGACCGGGCACTTCGTCGGCGTCGACGCCCGCGAGGACCAGCCCCGCGCCACCTCCTGCTTCGCCTGCTGAACTCCGCCCCCAACCCGCACAGTAGCATTTGGCTACCGCGCGGTAGGGAACAACAACCAAGGCCGACTGGGCCCTGCGGCATTGTCCGGGTGCCGCAATCCCCATATCCGACGCCGTCCGGTGGGTGCTGATGCGCGCGCTTGTGGTGCTATTGCTCGTCACCGTCGCCTTTGCCGGTTGCTCCGACGCCCCCAGTCCAGACGAAGCGGTGGACGACGCCGTCCACCATGCCGGCCAACTCAGCGAGAAACTGCACGAGATCCTCCCCGTCATCGAGGAATGGATTCCCATGGACGACGGCAAGCGCATGCACACGGCCGTCTACCTGCCCGACACGGACGAACCGGTCCCGGTGTTCATCAACTTCAGTCCCTACTGGGGCGACACCGCCGAACTCGGCGGCGACGCGTTCAGTCAGTACATGATCAACGAATACGTGCCCCGCGGCTACGCCGTCGTCTTGGCTGCCCTGCGCGGCACCGGGCACTCCGAGGGCTGCTTCAGCATCGGCGGTGACCGCGAAGTCTACGACATGCACCTCGTCGTGGATCACTTTGCCAACGCCGAATGGAGCAACGGCCTCGTCGCCACCGGCGGCAAGTCCTACGACTCCAGCCCCACCAATGGCCTCATCGCCAAGTTCCCCCACCCCGCCCTGCGTGGCGTCTTCCATGTGTCCGGCATCACGGACATGTACGCCTACAACTACAAGGGCGGCGTCCCGTACGCCACGGGCCCCATCTTCAACACGTACTACTACCTGCAAGGCACCGACGAATACGGCGTCAGCCTCGTGGGTGCTGGCGGATACGACGACGAGGACGCCGAGAGCCTGGCGCGTCTCATCGACGACGTCGCCTGCCCCGACCTGCCCTTCGTCCAAGCCAGCGGCATCGGCAGCGGCGTCACCGGCCTCAAAGACGACTACTGGATCGAACGCGACTGGACGCGCTACGTCGGCGAGTCCGACTGGAACGGTTCCATCTTCTTCGTGCACGGTCTGCAAGACTGGAACGTCAAGCCCGACCACATCCTCCCCTGGATCACGGAGCTGCCCGAGCAGATCAACGTGAAGGGCTGGCTCCACCAAGGTGGCCACGTCTACCCCGAGCGCCAAGACTGGAACCTCACCATGCTGCGTTGGCTTGAGTCGGAACTGAAGGGCATCGACACCGGATTCTGGGACGAACCACGCTGGGAAGTCCGCAGCGACAACGGCGACTGGTACACCCACGACGCCTGGCCCCCGGCCCTGTGGGACGCCTCCTCCAGCAGCGCGACGCCCACGGCGACGGGCGCCGGAATCGGCGGCTTCGATGACCCACTGCACTTGAGCGGCTCCATCTTGTTGGAGCTCGAAGGTCGCAGCAGCGGCGACGGCGTCGTGACCGCCATCGTATACGATGAAGCCCCCGACGGCACCCGCACCTGGCTCACCGAAGGCGTCCTGCGCACCATCTACCAAGATGGCCTCGACTTCCCCAACCCCGACCAGGACTGGAGCATCGAGCTCCTGACGCACCCATTCGACCACATCCTGGAACCCGGTCACCGCCTCAGCATCGACTTCCAAGCGGATCTCCGCTACGGCATCGTCTTGCCGACGCAACTCGACGCCGTCAGCATCACGGACCACGTCATCCACCTACCCGTGGCCGAGCCCACCCTCAACGACCCGCAACCCGCCGACATGGAGTGCTTCGCATGCTGAAACCAATCGCCATCGCCGCCCTGTTGCTCGCCGTCGGCCTCGCCGGCTGCGCCAGCAGCCTCGCCCCGGTCAGCGACCCCCTCGGCGACGGCGGCATCTTGCCGCCCGAACTGCGCGACGCCCTCTCCGAGCCGGTCTTCGAGATTGGCCCCCACCTCGAGCAGCACTTCATGGGCACCGAAGGCATCCAACTCTACATCGATTGGATCCTCCCCGACGCCGAAGGTCCCTTCCCGACGATTCTCGGCTTCACGCCATACCAAGGCATGGACCCGGTCGAGACCCCCGGCGAGAACGGCGGTGTGACTGGCGAAGGTGGCCCAGGTGATGCCTACTCCCAGCGCCTCGTCGATTGGTTCGTGCCCCGCGGCTACGCGGTGGCGTTCGCCGACGTGCGCGGCAACCACGAAGCCGGCGGCTGCATCGACCAATCCGGTCCCGGCCAGTGGCAGGACGGCTACGACTACGTGCAATGGATCGCCGAACAAGAATGGAGCAACGGCAACGTCGGCATGTGGGGCGCCAGTTACGTCGGCGAGACCCAATTCACCACCGCCTTCCTGCAACCCCCGGCGCTCAAGACCATCGTCCCCGTCGCCTCCGTCAGCAACCAATACGAGTGGTCGTTCTACCAAGGCGTCCCCTACGAGTTGCAGCCGTTCATCGGCATGTTCAGCTACGCCACCGGCAGCGTGCAACCAAGCAGCGACCCGCAAAACGCGCAGTACTACCCGGAGAAGCTCACCTGCCAACCCGAACAATTCCTCGTCGGCACCGACTTCAGCGGCGACCACACGGACTTCTGGGTGGAGCGCGACTACCGTCCCTACGCCCAGGACATCACCGCCAGCGTGCTGCACATCCACGGCCTGCAAGACTGGAACGTCCGCCCCATCCACATCGACCCCATCTTCAACGACATCCAATCCGAGAAGCGCGCCATCTTCGGCCAATGGGGTCACGCGTTCCCCGACCGCGGCGACTGGCAACCCAGCGAGGAGGACTTCGCCGAAGGCGTCATGGACATCCAGACTGCCTGGTACGACTACTGGCTCAAGGACTTGCAAAACGGCATCCTCGACATCTTGCCCCCGGTCCTCATCGAAGACGACGAGGAGCAATGGTGGGGCATCCACGACTTCCCGCCCAAGCAGCAGGACTGGCTCGCCCTCGCGCTCTCCGGTGATGGCCGCCTCACCCCGCCGTGCACGTCGGGAGACTGCGACGTCATCAACGCCCAACTCGCCATCGTCGACTACCCCGAGGAGGTCCTGGTTGGTTTCACGCCCGGCGCCGATGAACTGGTTCCCGGCCAAGAGCTGGGTCCGGACAGCCTCGAATGGTCCTTCGTCACCGACGAGGACCTGCGTCTTGTCGGCCGCCCGTACCTCGTGTTCAATGCCACCACCGACGCCCAATCGACCCACTGGGTCGCCCACCTGATCGTGGACGGCAAGGATTGCGGCGGCCGCAGCGTCTGCGACAACCACGGCTACCAAGACACGCGCCACCGCGACGGTTTCGACGACCCCAAGGACCTCGATGGCTCCGTCTACCAACTGCGCATCGACATGTACCCGCAGTTCGACGTCATCCCCGCCGGCTCCACCGTGCGTCTCGTCCTGGCACACAACGACAACGAGATCCAACAGGACCCCACGTTCGCGCGCTCGACGTTCTACGCGGGCAACGACGCCCGTCTGCACTTGCCATTGGCTCCCGTCAATGCGGTGCCGTTGCCCCACGACGAGCTTCCGGCGATTTTCCCAGGCTACCTGGACGGATCGTTTACGGCTTGAGTGCCGGGCGGCTGCGCCATAGGGCCACGGCCCACACCAAACCGGCCACGGAGGCCAATGCGGGAGCGATGGTCAGGTCGACCATCGTGATGACGTCGCCACGCAGCATCACCTCCACGGTGTCGGCCTGGCGGGAATAGAAGAGCGCCGCCGCGAGCACCAACAAGTGGAATCCGGCGTAGAGCCGCGCGGAGCGCACGTCGTCCCAGGAGGCGAGGCCTTGGAATGCGGCGGCGTTCCAGGCCAAGGTGCCGATGCTGCTGACGGCCAAGCCCAAGGCGGCGTACGCCGGGCTGGACCAGAGGCTGTGGCCGCCTTCGCTGGCCACGTACGGGATGGCGACCATCATCGCCAGGACGGCCCATGTCCCCACCGCGCAACTGAACGCCACGTCGAGCCACTTGCGGCACTGGGGGTCTTGCAAGTCGTGCCGCAGCCGCATCAGGCCGGGCAGGGCGACGACGACGGCGATGGCGGTCAACACGGAGAACCGTGCGGACGTGCTGTACGCCACGGCGCCGGCAACGAGCCAGGAAAGGTTGGCGGCCACAAGCCACCGCACAGGCGGCGCCGGGGGGTCCATGGCGGAATCCACGACGCTCCAGTCCCGCCCCGGTTCTTAGGCGGCGCGCTCCGTGCCCAAGATCTCCTGCTCGGCGTCGACGCCGGGCATCGCCATCATCTCAAAGGGTCCCATGGGCCACATGAGTCCGATGCGGGCTCCGGTGTCGGCGTCGGTGCTGGTGGCCACGCCTTCGTCCACCATTTCCTTGGCGGCGCGGAACACGGCCGCCCGCAGGCGCAGCGCCAAGCCATGGTCTGGGACGCCGGGGCGCACGTCCCACGGCCGGCCTTGCTCGCCGTGCTCCTGCAGGGATTGCGCGGGCGCGTACCAGGCGCCGAAGGCGTCGTGTAGGGTGCATTGGGCTTGCCAGCAGACCCGCGCACCGCTCAGGTCCATGACCGTGAATGGCCCGTAGGGGATGCCGAAGGCCAAGGCGCCGCTGGCTTCGATGGCGCCCGGGTCGTTCCCCTCATCCACCAGGCGGCATGCCTCGTTGGCCAGTGGCAGCAGGAAGCGATTGACCGCAAAGCCGGGACTGTCCCGGGTGCGGATGGGGGTCTTGCCGATGCGTTCGATGAGTTGCGTGGCTTGGTCGATGGCGTCGGCGCTGGTGTCGTCCGTTCCAACCACTTCCACCAAGGGGTTCTGGTGGGCAGGGAAGAAGAAGTGGAGCCCCAAGACGCGTTCCGGGTGGCTGCACGTGGCGGCCAGGTCGGCGACGCGGAAGCTGCTGGTGTTGGTGGCAATCAACGTGGAGGCCGGCAAGCTCGAGAGCCCTTTGAAGAGGGCCTGCTTGACTTGCAAGTCCTCAAAGACGGCCTCAATGACTACGTCGGGCGTGCCCAGGGAATCCAAGGTGCCAATGGACAGGATGGCCTCGGCCCGCAACTTGGCATCGGCTGGGAGCTTGCCGCGCTGCACGGCTTGCTCGATGCGGTGCAGGGTCCGCGTCATGCCGGCCCGGGCGGTCGCTTCGTCGCGGTCGACGAGCATGGTGGAGCAACCGGCCACGGCACATGCCTGTGCGATGCCTTGCCCCATGCGTCCAGCTCCGATGACGGCCACGTCCATGGAGGCACCACAGGCCTGGCCCCTCATGAATCCGACCCGTGCCCTTGGCGGAACGGGCCCCTGGGGGCAGCCATCGTGGCGACGGTTTAGGGTCCGATGTACTCGTAGATGTACAGGCCGCTGGACTCGTCGCTGGCGTAGATGAGGCCGTTTTCTTCGATGGCGCCCCAGAAGTAGGGTTGCCAGCGCGGCGAGTCCGTGCGTTGCTCCACGTCCATGGTGAAGGCCACGGACTTGGGTTCGCACAGCGTCTCGGCGGTGCTGGCGTCGATGACCCACAAGCCGGCGTGGTTGTGGGCCAGCACGACCTTGCCGTCGAAGGTGTCGAAGTTGTGGGGTGAGAACTCCAGCACGTTGACCACCAAGTCGCCGGGTAGCGTCCACCAGCTCGTGGGGCACGGCTTCTCGGGGCGCGCCGGGGTGCTGGCGTCGATGAACGTGATGTAGCCGGTCTCGTCGGCGGTGATGATCTCCGGCTCCGTGACCAGGATGTAACGGCCATCGACGAGCGTCTCCATGGGCTTGGCGTAGTGGATGTTGTCGCGGCTGCTGGGGTCGAAGCGGTCGAAGAAGCCGACCTCGTCCAACAGCGGCGTGGAGTCCTGGTCGGCGCCGCTGCTGCTGGGCAGTTCGCTAACGTCCACGATGCGCACGCCTTGGTCCCAGTAACTGACGTACAGGTACGTGTCGCCCCGCATGGGGTGCACGGCGACGGCGACGTCGTGGGGGAAGGTCAGTTCGTCGCTGTCTCCGTGGACTTGGAAGTGGGCCACTTGCGCCAGGGTGATGCCGGCGTCGTTGCCGCTGCTGTCGCGCACGATCTCCATGACGCTGACGCGTTGCGTCGCGGGGTTCACGCCCAACGCGCCCAGGGGGCCGGCGACGGGGCCCGCGGCGGGCGTCGGGATGGTGTTGGCGTGGAAGTCGTAGGTCTGAACGAACAGGAACTCGCGGTCCCCCGCACGGTGGTATTCGATGGTGTGCGGGCCGTTGTACGGGAACGGCACGAAGTTGATCAGTTCGGGGTCGTGCTTGTCCGTGACGTCCACGATGTAGATGCCGCGGGGCGCTGCGTCGTCGGGTTCCTCGCTGGTGCGGCCGGTGCCGACGATTTCCTCAATCGTGTTGCGCTGGGTGGAGAAGAACGCGGTGCGGCCATCGGAGTCGACTTCGATGTCGCTGCCCAGCAGGGCGTTGAATTCGCCCACCCAGCGGGGGTCCTCGGGTTGGTTGACGTCGATGATGACGAAGCCGCCAACCACCTCTTCGTTGGGCTGCGGGTCGAACGTGCCCCGGGCCAGGAAGACGTAGCCATCGTGGAGCGCCAGTTCCGTGTAGTACACGTCTTGGGGAATCGCGTTGGCGTCGCCGGAGTTGTCGTACCCATTGTGGTAGCCCACGCGCTCCAGGTTCATGGTGCCCCGGTGCAATTCGGCGTCGTAGTGGAACGCGTCGGTGCTGTCGTCGCCGTGGTGTTGGCTCAGCAACGGCAAGGCCGCTTCTTCCACATCGAGTGCGACTTCGCTGGGGGTCGGTCCATCGTCCGGGTCGACGAGGCATCCACTCAGGAGAGTCAGGACGAACAGGGCGGCCACGAGGCGCATGCACTTCGAGGCTCAGGTCGCATCAAATGGGTTGTGGTCACGCAACCAGGACTCCGTCGGCGGCGACAGGCACTCGATGCCGTTGTCGTCCAGGAGATGGTGCGTGGCGGCGATGGGTAGGCCCACCACGTTGCTCCATGGTCCATCGATGCGGGCGTGGGCTCCGATGGCGGGGTCCTGGAGGCCGTAGGCGCCCGCCTTGCCCATCCATTCGCGACCCTCGATGTACGCGTCGAATGTCTCGAGGGGGATGCGGCCCAAGTGGACGGTCGTGGCCACGCGGGCGTCGTCCACCATGCGGCCATCGTGGGCCAAGGCGATGCCCGTGATGACTTGGTGTTCGTTGTCGATGAGGCTGGCCAGCATCAGGCGCGCCGCCGCCCGGTCCGGGGCCTTGCCCAACAATTCACCGCGGAACGACAACGCCGTGTCCGCCGCCAGCACCATCGCCTCGGGGTCGCGGCGGCTGGCCGCGACGGCTTTCTTGCGCGCGATGAGCTCAATCGCTTCCTCGGGGCGCAGGCCATGGGGCGCCGATTCGTCGATGTCGACGGGGCGGACATCGAAGTCCTCGACCAGCAGGCCCAGCAGGACCTTGCGGCGCGGCGATCCAGAAGCCAGCACGAGGCGCACGCTGGGACACCGCCGCCGTGGGCCAAGACCCTGCCGGCTAGAGGTGCTTCTGGATGGCGGCCTTCAGCTTGGCCGAAATCACGGCGCCGTCGGCTTTGCCGCGCAGCTCGGCCATGACCGGGCCCATGAGGGGGCCCATGGCGCCCATGCCGCGTTCCTTGACGAAGTCCAAGCGGCTCGCCACGACGCCGTCGATGATGGCGTCCACTTCGGATTCGTCGGCCGCTTCGGCGCCCGCGGCCTGGATGGCACCGTCGAGGCCGGCTTGGGGGTCCTTGGCGATGGCGGCCAAGATGTCGGGCACCGCTTCCTTGGCAAAGCGGCCGGCGGCCAATTCCTTGGCCAAGGCGGGCACCATGGCGCGGGCGGCGTCCACGTCGCCTTCCAACTCGGGAAGCAATTGCAGCAGGATGCGGCCGGCCATGGCGGGCTCGACGCCCTCCTGGGTCCATGCATCGAACTCCGCGTCCACGCCTTCACGCAGAATCTGCGTGGCGAGGTCTTGGCTGATGCCGTGTGCCTCCACGTAGCTGGCGATGCGCTCTTCGGGCTTGGCCGGCAACGCCTCCAGGATGCCTTCCCAGTGTTGCTGGGTGATGGTGATGGGGGGCACGTCCGTCTCGGGGTACATGCGCGCCGCGCCGGGCAAGGGCCGCATGTAGCGGCTCGAATCATCGGGTTGGGCGGCGCGCACGGCGCGGCCAGCACCGGAGGGTGCATCCCGGGCGCAGTCCGCCACGCCTTCCAAGGCGGAGCGGGCCACGGCTTCTTGTTCGACGCACAACACGTACGCGTCCTCGTTGCCCAAATCGAGTGCTTGGGCAATCTTGGCGACGTCTGTCTCGGCGATGCCGTAGGCGGGCAGTTCGTCGCTGTGGAAGACGCCCTTGACGCCGGCACGGACCTTGGCGTGGGCTGCAAACTCGGAGCCGTAGCGGGGCAGGTCCTTGCGGCCTTCGTGGCCTTGGATGAGTCCCGCCCACTTGGGCAGCACCAGCGCCATGACCTTGCCGCCCTTCTTCAGGGCACCACGGACAATCTTGCCTTCGCAGTCGGCCAAGGCGTCGCTGACGTCCACCGGTTCGCCGACCATGTCCGGCGTGTAGCCGCGGGCCCGCAGGGTCTCCGCGACGTAGTGGAGCCACAGTTGGCGGCGCACTTCGTTCTCGATGACCTTGGGCACGGCGCGCAGGTCCTGGCAGCCCTTGATCTCGACGCGGTCGCCCACGGCGACGCTGACGTTCAGATCTTGGCGGATGCTGCCCAGGCCGCGGCGCACCTTGCCCGTGGCGCGCAGCAGGCCGCCGAGGCGGGCCGCCGTCGCTTGGGCGTGCTTGGGGTCGCGAATGTCGGGCGCCGTGGCGACCTCGATGAGGGGGATGCCGAGGCGGTCGAGGGTGTAGGTGGTGATGGAGCCGGCGTCGTCCAACTTGCGGGCCGAGTCCTCTTCGACGGCGATGGTCCAGATGCCCACGTCGTCGTTGGCGTCGCCGGGCGTCGGGTCCACGCGGCCACCGGTCGCCACGAGGGCGGTGCGTTGGAAGCCGCTGGTGTTGCTGCCGTCGATGACCGTCTTGCGCATGACGTGCACCTCGTCGGCGGGGCGGGCGCCCAGCAAGCCGGCGTAGGTCAAGGTCACGTCCAGGGCCTCGGCGTCCATGGGGTGGGGCGGCTCTTCGTCCAGCTCCACCAGGCTGCTGACGCCATCCAGGGCCAGGTAGCGGAAGGCGCGCCGGCGCTTGCTCTCGGCCAGCACGGCGGCGTCGGTCTCGCCCAGCTCGGATTGCGTGGCGCGCAGGCGGCGGTCGTATTGGGCGATGGCGCGTTCCTCGACGGCGTCGGGGTCCACGACCTCGCTGGGGCAGGGGCTGAACAACTTGCGGGTGTCCAGTTGCTGGTGAATTTCCAGGCCGCACTTGAAGCCCAGCGCCTCGTAGTCCAGGGGGGCGTCGCCGATGGCCAATGCCTTGGCTTCCTCGCCACTGAGGCTCATGCGTCGACCTCCGGCTTGCTGTTGTGGCCGAAGGCCAGGGCGGGGCTGTCGCCGTCCATTTCGCCGCGCAGATCCGTGAGGAACAAGCGGCGCACGTCCTCGGGTTCCGTGGTGTGCCCCAAGATCCACATCATCTTGACGTAGGCCACTTCGGGCATCATGTCGCGGGCCGGCAGGACGCCCATCTTGAGCAGGTCGCGGCCCGTGGAGTAGACGTTCATGTTGGTGCGGCCGTGGATGCACTGGCTCGCCATGACCACGTGGGCTCCCTTGTCGATGACCTTCTCGATGCCGGGCAAGCAGCGGCGGGCGATGTGCCCCAGGCCGGTGCCGACGATGATGGTCGCCTTGCGGACCACGTCCTCAATGTGCTCCGGCCACAGGCCAGGGTAGCTCGTAATCATCGAGACGTCCTCGTCGAAGCGGGGATCGACGTGGACCTCGCCGGCTTCCGCCTTCTTGTACGGGCGCTCGAGGGTGATCTTGCGGCCCTCGACGTAGCCCAGGGGCATGGCGTTGATGGATTGGAATGCGTCGCGGCGGCTGGTGTGCATCTTGCGCACGCGGGTGCCGCGGTGGATGGCGATGCGGTGGTCGTCGCTGGTTTCGTGCATGGCGACCACGACCTCGCCCAGGTCGCTGCTGGCCGCGACCCGCGCCGCGGCGGCCAAGTTCATGGCGCCGTCGCTGCTGGGGCGGTCGCTGCTGCGCTGGCTGCCGGTCAGCACGACGGGGCCGTTGAGGTTGCGCATGCAGAAGCTGAGTGCGGCGGCGGTGTAGCCCATGGTGTCGGTGCCATGGCCGATGACCACGCCGCGGGCGCCGTTGTTCAGGTGCCACGCGGCGCGCTCGGCAATCTGCACCCAGTGCTCCGGTTGCATGTCCTCGGAGAACATCTCCAAGACCACTTCGGCGCGGACGTTGCAGATGTCGAACAGTTCCGGCGCCGCGGCGGCCAACTCTTCGGGCTTGGTGGCGGGGTAGACGCCGCCGGTGCGGTAGTCCACGAAACTGGCGATGGTGCCCCCCGTGCCCAACACGGCGATGGTGGGCTTGTCCGGGTCTTCGGCGGGAAGGTCGAACTTGGGCTTGGCGCGCTTGGCGTCGGACACCAGTTCGGCGTCATCCAAGCTCGCGCGCAGGCCAATGTTGTAGCCATTGTCGAGCTTGATGGTCAGGATGTCCTCGCCGCTGAAGCTGTGGCGGGGCATCAGGATGCCTTCGAAGGTGGCGCCGTCCACTTGGAGCCGGATGCGGTCCCCTGCCTGGATCACATGCGCGCCGAGGTGGGTCTCGGTCAAAAGGGCTCAGGAGCGACTAAGGCGTGCCAGGAAGCGGCGTGGGCGCTTGGGCAAGACTTGGGCATGGATGCTGCTGCTGCGAGTCAAGAGCACGATGCCCCAGACCAACCCGGTGATGAGCGTGCCCCACACTTCGAATGCCAAGACCATGTCCGTCCAACCAGCGGGGTCGCTGCATGTGGGCAGGCCGCTGCCGGTCATGGTCCAAGGGTTGCAGCGTCGCAAGGCGACGGTGGTGAACAGGAGCGGCGCCAGCAGGCCGACGCCCAGCAAGGCTCCTTGGCCCGTGCCGCGCAGCGTGCGCTTGGCCAGATCCTTCTCCAACAGGCTCGTGTCGAACTCGCCGGGGGGACGATCTGGTTGGTCGCTGCGCGCGTCCAGGCCAGTGAAGAACGCGCGGTCCACGCGGGCGTGGCGGTGCTGCGCCCACCAACTGCCCAGCAAGAGCATGGTGGCCAGGACCGCCGGCATGAACAGCAAGCGAGGCACGAAGAAGATGCGGTCCCAAGTGGGGCTGCAGGTCAGAACGTCCGCGCACCCTGGCGCCAGAAGCGCCAGGAACGGCAGGCCCGCAAGGGCAGCAGCACACGCAGCCCACACGCCGCTTTGCCGTCCCGGTCCCTTGGCGAAGCGGAGCGTCAGTTGACCAATCCGCTTGCGCATGGCCAGTACGCCGGTCTTCTGGTTGATAAGCAACATGGTCATTTGGTTGAGGTGAGCCACCGTTCCGGGCGTCCACCAATGCAGGGATGCCGTTTCCCGTCGAGGATTGCTTGTGAGAGGAGAGGTCGCGGCCCGTGTCAACGTCCCCATGCATCCTGCGGAAGTGCACGCGGTCGCCACGGACCTGAGCCAGATTCCGAAATGGCACCGCGACGTCCGATGGGTCCGCAACCTCGGATCCGGTCGCTCCGTCTGGGGCGTCCATGGGCCCAGTGGCCCCGTGCGCTGGCGCGTCGAGACCACCATCCAGCGCCGCCCCGAAGCCTGGGGCATCGCCATGCGCGGCGACACCATGGCCGGCTACCTCCGCA
This sequence comes from Thermoplasmatota archaeon, assembly GCA_041636435.1. Classification (GTDB taxonomy): domain Archaea; phylum Thermoplasmatota; class E2; order JACPAO01; family JAHFTW01; genus JBFGSX01. Next base: position 11,106 of record JBFKTF010000005.1, on the reverse strand, counting down.
TGGACATCGCCGGCATCGGCGACGGGATGTCCGCCGTGCGGCTCAGCCGCTACATGGGCTTCCGCAAGACCCCGGACGAGGACGCCATGCGTGCCTGGTGGGGCGACGCACAGCAACGGCTACACGCCGACCTAGCCCACCTCGTGGACGTGCTCAAGCACAGCGTCGAGGCGCCGCCGCCCAAGGTCTTCGAGGACCACCACTTGGACGCGTTGCGATTCCCCGACCCTACGGCCTGACCGACAAGATCAGTTCCTTGAGGCGACCTTCCAAGATGTCGCTCTTCTCCAAGATGTAATCGTAGGCCACCTGCACCGTCTTGCCCGTGGCGTAGATGATGGGCTTCTCGGCGTCGCGAATCTCGTAATCGAAATCCCAGGACTTGCCACCGATGCGGCTCGTCCACATGCGGACCTCCAACTTGACGCCCATCTTGATGGGGTGCTTGTAGTCCAACGCCGCGTGGGCGAGGATGAAGGGGAAGTCCTTCTCGGATTCGCTGCCGCCCACTTCCGTGAAGAAGCGCATGCGGGCATGTTCGAGGAACGTGAGGTAGATGGCGTTGTTGACGTGGCCCATGCCGTCCAAGTCATTGAAGCGCACTTCCACGGGCACGGCGAAGACGCTCATGCCGTCGCCTCCACGTGGCCGCGCACCTTGTCGGCCAAGGCGCCCAGGGCGTCCTGGTCCATGCTGGGGCGGTCACTGAACAAGGCGTGCACGGGGCCCCCGCCGTCGCCGGCCTTGCGGGGAATGATGTGCAGGTGCACGTGGGGTACCTCTTGACCCGCAGCCGGGCCATCGTGGATGGCCAGCGTCGCGTCCTCAGCGCCCACGGCCGCGCAGACCGCCGGCACCACGCGTTGCGCGGTGGCCATGATGGCGGCGGCGTCCTCGGGGGCCAGTTGGGCAATCTTGGGCGCACCCTGCTTGGGGATGACCAGGCAGTGGCCTTCCCGCAACGGGTTGATGTCCAAGAAGCACAGCGTGCGCTCGTCTTCGTACAAGCGGTGGCACGGGATGTCGCCGCGCACGATCGCGTCGAAGACCGTCTCGCTCATGGCTTGGGGGACCCGGCCATCCGATAAAGGCGCAGCGAGGGTCACAGGCCGCGGTGGATGCGGGAGCGAAGCCAGTCGGCCAGTTCCGCTTGGAATTCGGCGGGTTCTTCGTCGATTTGGTTCATCGCCTTGCTGCGCCACTCGTTGACCTCCGAGTGGGTTGCTTCCAGGTCGAAGCCCTTGTGCGCCAAGGTGTCGGCCATGTAATCCCACGCGGTGCGGAAGTTGCCGGTGGCAAAGGCGCGCTGGGCCGCGACATGCGTCACCAGGTACGCCGCCTGTTCGTGGACCGGGGCTTCGGGGAAGCTCTTGTGGACGCCGGCCAAGGCGTGGCGTGCGCCCTCGTAATCCGTCTCGTCCGGGGCGTGGAATCGGTTGAGGAGCACGAGGCGCGTAACGAATTGCCGGGTGGGTTCCAAGCGGGAGATGTTCATGGGGCATCCTTGGCCACGTATGGGCCGAGGTCCCGGTACCCGTGTCGTCGGTAATATTCTTTGACCCCAGGGCCCGCCAGGACCCCAAGGCGCGGGGCCCCCCAATCGTCGAAGGCGACGCGCTCCGCGGCCTCCAGGAGACGGGCCCCCAGGCCCTGGTGTTGCCACGCCGCCGGGTCGTGCTCCCCGATGGGCGTCGCAGCGCCGTAGACCTTCAATTCACGCACCACCGCCGCGCCGGCCGGCAGCTCGTCGCGCACGGTGGCACCGATGCGTCGCACGCGGATGAATCCCGCCACGGCGTCCGCCACGGGATCCTCGATGCTCAGGAACGCTTCGTCGCCGCCGCTGGCCGCATGGTCTCGGCGCACCAACTCAAAGCGCACGGGGTCGACGTCGATGCCGGCCCGCATGCGGGTGCCGACTTCGCGGGCCCGGATGTCGCGCAGCGACACGCCCCGCTCTTCGGCTTCGGCCTCCGCCAATTGCCGCAGGTTGCTGTTCATGACGCCGGCCAACACATGGGTCGTCGGGATGTCCCGATCGATGCGTTGGATGCGGCAATACTCGGGCACGAAACGCAGCGATTCCGCCACCACGTCCACGGCGCCCGCCGTGTCCAACGGCTCGAAGCGCCCGTCGCGCCACCACTTCTTCAGCGTGGTCTCGCCCTCTTGGACGATGAGGGTCGGGTAGATCTTGATCATGTCCGGGCGGAAATCCGGGTCCGCGAAGAGCTGGCGCATGTCCTCGATGTCCGCGGCGGGGTCGACGGCGTAGCCGTCCTCCGTCGGCCGAGGCAACCCGGGCATGCCAAGCTCGCCTTCGGCGGACTCGGCCGGCCGGCCCTTCCCGGACAGTGGCCGGGGAAGCCCCGGCATCATGTGCACGCACAGCTTGAAGCCGGCGTCGCGGGCGATGCGCATGGCGTCGCGGGCGTCCTGGATGGTGTGGCCGCGGTTGGTTAGGCGCGTCACTTCTTCGTCCAGGGTCTGGATGCCCAGCTCGATGCGGGTGGCGCCTTGGTCCAGCATGCGGGCCACGTGCGTCTCCAGGCACCAGTCGGGCTTCGTCTCGACCGTGAGTCCAATGACGCGGCACGTGGCGGTCTCGTTGTGGTGCATCAGTTCGCGCAGGCGCTGCGCCCGTTGCGGCGCCGGCATCGCCAGCCAGGACTCCTCGGATTCCCACGCCGCGTCTTGGTCATCGGGTCCCGCGTTGCAGGCCGCGTAGATGCCCGCGATGAACCAATCCTGGTAGGCGCCTTCCCGTGCGGGGAACGTGCCGCCTTGGACCACCACGTCCAGTTTGTCGATGGCGTGGCCATTGTGCTGCAAGGTGTGCAGCCGCCCCCGAACGATGCGGTATGGGTCGTAGCCGTGGCGCTTGGCCCGCATGGTGCTGGGCTCGAAGCCCGTGTAGGACTGCGGAGCGTCCACTTCCGGGCCGCCGGGGCAGTAGATGCACTTGCCATGCGGGCAACCGGCGGGACTGCTCATCACGGCGATGATGGCCACGCCGCTCTGGCTGCGCATCGGCTTCTTGCGCAACAAGTGGCCAAAGCGCTTGACGGTCGCATCGGCCAGCCCCGGCAACAATTCCGGGTCTTGGGGGAGCCGGGGCGCGTCCAGTTGCTTGGCCAAGGCGACCTTGGCCTTCTGCAGGCCGGCCTTGTCCTGGATGGAGCCGTCCAGCAGGCGCGCTTCGACGCCGTGCGCCATCTCCTGCAACCAGGGCTCCATGGCCGCTCCACTCCGGGGTGGTGTTTGTCACTTGCGGGGGAAGCGACGCCAGGTATCGGGCGACAACAGCAGCAAGGCGGCAAAGATTTCGACGCGGCCGGCCCACATCAGCAACGACAGGATGGCGCGGCCGGGGGCGCTCTCGTGCTCGAAGCCGGTGTCCGTGCCCAGGACGCTGGAATCTTGGCCCAGGTTGGCCAACGCGCTGGCGGCCGCCATGCCGCCTTCGTACATCGGCAGACCGGGCGAACTGACCATGAGCAGGCCGGTGCCGACCAGCCACGTCGTGGTGTAGGCAAAGAAGAACGCGATGACCGTGAAGATCACGGATTCATCCAACGCTTGGTGCCGCTGCTTGATTGGGATGACGGCGCGTGGGTGCAGCAAGCGACGCACTTCGCGCGCCGCCACGCGCAACAACACCGAGACGCGCAGGATCTTGACGCCGCCCGACGCGGAGCCGACCATGGCACCCGTGAACAAGGCGACAATCAACACGGCCCTGGCCAAGGCGGGCCACGCGGACCCATCCGTCACCTCGAAGCCCGTGGTGGTGCCGACGCTGATGATGGTGAAGAAGCCGGCATGGAACGCCTCATCGCGGGAGGCCGGGAAGGCGAACAAGAACACCGTGATCAGCGCCCCACCGGCCAAGATGAACTGCATGTAGCGGCGCCACTCGGGGTCAAGCCACAGGTGCTTGCGTGCCCGCCGCGCCCGGTGCCACAACGGGTAGCTGGTGCCCGCCGCCACCATGCCCAGCAAGGCGAGCAACTCCACGGCGGTGCTTTGGTAGTGGGCCAGGCTCTCTGGGCGGTGCGAAAACCCGCCGGTGCTGACGGTACCCCACGCAATGACGAGTGCATCGAAGATTGCCTCCGACCAAGGGAGTCGCGCACCCGTGAAGCGCATGGTCCCTAGGTACGCCACGAACAGCGCCAGGGTGATGGCTCCGTAGACGGGCAGGATGTTGCGTCCCGTGTGGGCCAAGCGGGCCCGGGTGCGGCCGGAGCCGGTGATGTCGGCGGCCAAGAGTTGGCTGCCGCCGTGGGTGATGCGGCTGATGATGGCGACCGCGATGGTGATGATGGCGAGGCCAGCCAGCCACTGCAACAGCGCCCGGTAGAACATCAGGCTGCCTGGGGCCTGGGCGCGGTGCAACGTGCTGGTGCGCGTCGCTGTCGTCGCGGCCATCGCTTCGAACCAGGCATCCAGTGGCCCGAGCACCAACAGGAACGGGATGGCGGCAAACAGCGCCACCGCGAGCCACCCGAGGGCAATCGCCGCGGCCGTGTCTTGGTCGCTGCTCTTGCTTTGGTCGACGCCCTGGGCCAACCAACCCAGCGCCATCGCCGTGGCGCCGGTGACCGCGGAGGCCAGCAGGAACGCCAGCGCCGTGCGGGGCAACGGGGCGCCAAAGACCAGCATGTCGTATGGGTCCATGATCAGCGCCGCCAGGACCGGCAACAGCATGGCAATCCCGAGGCCGGCCAGCACGTCGGCCAAGGCCGCAGCGACCAGGCCAGCCCTCATCGGAAGAGCTTCTCCAAGCGCTCCACCGCGTTGGAGAGCGCGTACGCGACAACGAGGTCGCCCGGCTGGATGACGTCCTTGCCGCGCGGCAGGATGACCTCCTCCCCGCGCACAATGGCCGCCAGGATGGAATGGTCGGGCAGACCGGCCTTCGCCACGGTCTTGCCGGCCACCGCTGCCCCGTCCGGGACCTTGAGGATGATGATGCGTTCCTCGCCGAGGTTCTGCAATTGCAGTTCCTCATTCTGGGGGTGGACGTGCTTGAGGATGGCGCCCACGGTGCTGAGACGCGGCGCGACGGCCAAATCGATGTCGAGGGTCTCCAGGAACTGCTTCAGCTCCGGTTGCACGATGACGGCGACCGTCAAGGGGACCCCAAGTTGCTTGGCCATCAGCGCCGCCAAGACGTTGTACTCCTCGGTGCGCGTGGCGGCCACGAAGGCATCGAACGTGTCGACGTTCTCCTGGATGAGCAACTGCCGGTCCGTGACGTCGCCGTGCACGACGAGCGTCTTGTTGAGGCGCTCGCCGGCGATGCGGCAGCGTTCGGCGTCTGGGTCGATGAGCACGACGTCGTGCTTGGTCTGCTCCATCAGGCGCGCCAGGTGGACGCCGATGCGGGTGGCGCCCGCAATCATGACGCGCTTGACGGTCCTGGCTTCCCGCACTGGCTTCAAGCGACCGATGTATGGCTCCACTTCGTGCAGGACATCGGGGCTGCTCATCGCCATCAAGAGGCGGTCGTGGACCTGGAAGCGCGTCGTGCCGCGGGGGATGATGACGTCGTCGCCACGGTAAATGGCGAACAGGTTGAAGCCGGCCGGGGGCTCGACTTCCTGAATCATCTTGCCGGCGACGAAGGCTTCCTTCGTGACCCGCCCTTCGGCGATGTGGACCTTGCCTTGGGCAAAAACGTCCGTGTTCATCAGCTCCGGCTGCTTGAGCAAGCGCCGGATGCGGATGCCCGCCACCATCTCCGGGCTGACGGCCATGTCGATGCCCATGGAGGCGTATTCGTCCGAGTACGGGACGTTGAGGTACTCGGTGTCGTTGATGCGCGCAATGGTGCGGCAACCGTATGTCTTGGCCAGGGCGGCCGAGATCATGTTGATGCCGTCGTCGCCGGTGCACGCGATGAGCATGTCCGCTTCCGCGACGTTCACCTCTTCGAGGGTGCGTCGGTTGGCCACGTTGCCGAGGACCGCCATGACGTCCAACTCTTGCAAGCGGTCGAGGCGACCGGCATCGCGTTCCACCACGGCGACGTCGTGGCCTTCGTCGCGCAAGGCACGCGCCACATGGAAGCCGACTTCGCCTGCACCACCGACGATGATGTACATGGCTGAGGCTTCCACTGCGTTGCGTTGAGTATCACCCTTTCGGAAACCCGCAACGGTGAAACCGGGGCCTTGGTGGCGGCCTAGACGAAGGGAGGTTGGGCGACCTTGGCGGCCATGGCGCGGCCGCGCACCGACACGGCCACCTCATCGCCGGCCTGCACGCCGCGCAGGTACGCCAGGGCGATGCCCTTGCCGAGGCTCGGCGACTGGGTACCGCTGGTCACGACGCCCACTTGCTCCTCGCCGCGCAGGACGGGGTACTCGGCGCGCGGGATGCCCTTCTCCTGCACCAATCCCAACAAGACGTCGTGGCCCGCTTCGCGTTGCGCGGCCAGCGCCTTGCGGCCCAGGAAGTCATGGTCCCAGTCGACGCAGAAGCCGATGTTTGCTTCCAGCGGCGTGCGGCCGCCGGCGAACTCGTTGCCCGCCAAGCAGTAGCCCTTCTCGAGGCGCAGCGTGTCGCGCGCCCCCAGGCCAATGGGTCGGATGCCGTCCTCGGCACCAACCTGCATCAAGTGCTCCCAGACCGCCACCGCGCCGTCGGCGGGGGCGTAGATTTCGACGCCCTTCTCGCCCGTGTATCCGGTACCGCTGACCAGGCAATCGACGCCGGCGATGGTCATGCCGACGATGCGGTGGAACTTGGGGGGCTCGTCGTCGCTGGCACGCGCCAACACGCCACGCGCCTTGGGGCCTTGCAGGGCCAAGATGGCCCACTCGGCGGTCTCGTCGGCAATGACGGTGTCCTCCGGGGCGTGGGTCGCGATGTGCTGGGCGGCGGTTTGGTTCATCCCGGCGTTGGGGATCATCAAGAAACGCTCGGCGTCCACGCGGAACACGAAGGTGTCGTCGAGGATGGTCCCGTCGTCGCGCATGAGGCACGTGTAGTGGCCCTTGCCTTCGGGCAGCGCGGCGGCCGGGCGGGTGGTGACGTTGCCGATGGCTTGGGCGGCGCCTGCGCCACCAATCCACAGGTTGCTCATGTGGCTGACGTCGAACAGGCCGACGCCTTCCCGGACGGCCATGTGTTCGTCCTTGATGCTGCCATAGTGGACGGGCATCTCGTAACCAGCGAAGGGGACGAACGTGGCGCCGGCCGCGGCGTGGACGTCGTACAACGGGGTGCGGAGCACGAAGCCGTCGACCGGGGCATCGGTCATGACGGTTTCTTCGGCGTCAACCACCCGATGAGCAGGCACGCCACGATGTATGTGGGGAGCACCAAGGCCGTCGCCGGGGGCCAACGATCCAAGGAGACATGCAGCACAAACACGTCCATCCAGGGCCGGTGTGGCCACGGCGTGCCCGTGAGGACCTTGCCGGTCAACCAAATCAAGTCCGGGACGACCATGAAGCCGTAGCCGCCCAGGCCCCAGAGCCAGGGTCGGATGGGTCGACCGGTCATGCCGACGAGGGTTCCCAGCAGCATGCCGGCGGCGGCGCCGTAGCCGACGTGCCACAGGAAGTGCTCCATGCTGCGCTCCGTGGCGTAGAATGCGGCGCTGATGGCCAGCACCGCGAGCACCAACGCGAGCCGCTGCCAGGGCCTCAGGGCAGGGCCTCCGCAATCGCCTCAATGCACGCATCCAGGGTGTCGACGCGCACCGCGTCTTCCAAGATGCCCCGGTCGTCGAAGCCGAACAGAATCAACGGCTTGCCGTAGGTTGTGGCGTATGCGGCCTCGCTCAATGTGCCCGTGGCGCCGGGCAGGCACACGACCACGTCGCTGGTCAGGATGTTGATCATGTTCCGGGCGTAGCCGATGCCGGTGAAGATCACCACGTCCGCATCGGCCACGTCGTCCGCGTCGTGCAGCCCGGGGTGCAGGCCGATGGTGAGGCCGCCGGCCGAGCGAGCCCCGTCCGTGGCGCCCTGCATGATGCCTTGGGAGCGCCCTCCAGTGAGCAACACCCAGCCGCGTTTGGCGATGGCGGCGCCCAAATCGATGGATTGTCGAACGACCTCCGGTGGGACGTTGTGTCCGCCCATGACGCCGATGACGGGTCGCCTGGCCACGCTGGGACAACGCCCCCGTTTCAGATAACCTGTGCACCTAGGTGCTGGGCCAGCGCCTCGTGGTCCGTCACGATGGCGTCCGGTTCGGCCGTGGCCAAGTCCTCGGGGAGCAACGTGGTGGCGATGGCCACGACGTGTCCGTAGCCCGCGGCCCGGGCGCTCTGGATGCCACGCAACGCGTTCTCCACGGCGATGCATTGCTCGGGGTCGATGCCAAGCTCCGCTGCGGCGTTGCTGTACGGCTCCGGGTGGGGCTTGTCGTGGTGGTATTTCTCCTGGCTAATGACTGCACCAAAGCCGGAGACCAGCCGCGGCGCCAAGCGGTCCAGATTCTCCCGGCGGGTGCCCGTCACCACCGCCGTTGGGACCTTTTGTTGGAGGTCCAACACGAGCTGCTCTGCGCCGTCGTAGAGGGGCGGGGCCCCGAGGCTGCGAAACATGTCCTGTTTCTCGTTGGCCAACCGTTGCACGTCCTCGGAGGACAACGGCACATCCGCCGCCTCGGCGAGGTCGCGGATGATGGACTCGCTGCGGGCGCCCTCCAACAGGAAGACCTGGCGGTCGTCCACGGGGATGCCCAACGGCTGCAAGAGGCGTCGGTAGGCCTCGGCGTGCAGGCCCATGCTATCGCACACGACCCCGTCAAAATCAAAGACCACCGCGTCCACGCGGGCGCCACCCAGGCGCGCCTGTTAGGGTTGCTGGAGCACTTCGCACCCCTTATGGCTCAAGGGAATGTGGTGGGCACATGAAGGAGCGGGGCATCCTAGACGACGTCGAGGAGATGGCCGCGCGCAAGCGCAAACAGAAGGACCGCAAGGACGCGGACCTGGACTTGGACAAGCTGCGTTAGGCGATCGGCACCATCAGTTGCGCCACGGCACCGCAGACCGTGCACCGGCACGAGCCCGGGTCGGCGGGTTGCACCACGTGGGTGGTGACGTCATCGCACACGGGGCAGAGGTTGTCGATGAGGCGGCGGTCGCGCATGCCGTTGTGTAGACGACGTGGTTGATATCGCCTTCCCACGGGGCCACGAACTTCTACTTAGAGCGGACGCGAAACCAAGGGGTCTTGCCGGCCAGAGCCACCGCTGATCGGGTGGCAAAAAGAGCGGTCCCGACGCGATTCGGCGCCAAGCCGCTGCGCGCCTCGGCGCAGATGGACCGAAACGAGCCGGGCCCGCTTCACTCCGTTGAGCGGTCCCGACGCGATTCGAACACGTGTCAAAAGCTCCGCAAGCTTCCAGGATATCCAAGCTACCCCACGGGACCAGTTGGGCGAATGCGCCCCAGTCACCCGGGGCTGAAGCCGGCCGACACGGGGCCCCTATATGAGCGCAGCGGAGCGGACGCCGCGGGGCCAGGCGTCGTGGCCAAGCGGCGATGCCGGGGGTTGATTTTCATTCAATCCGCAAATACATTCGCACAACGCCCGTCTCGGGATTTCCTGGGGTGGCGGTTTAAATTGGTTTCTCGCAACTCCCCTCTGCTCCTTTGGACCTTCAGGCCAGGGGGTATGGTGAACGATGCTACCCAGTGACTCCCGGCGCCTAGCCCGCAGCATGCCCAGCGACTCCCTCCAACGCGGCCTATGCGCCGCCATCGTCGGGCTCCTGCTTCTCATGGCGATGCCCACCCCGGTGGCTGCCGGTGGGCAGACCGTCTGGAGCGACGACGGGCCGATGCGCCCGCTCAACATCCACTGGGTGGCTCTGGACGGCGAGCGCGCCGAGCAAGGACGCCAGGATGTGGATGCGGGCAACCTCCGCTTCGAAGTCCGCAGCCCGCCGAAGGGACTGACCTTCGACGGCACGTTCCACTCCTTCGCCGAGAGCGACGTGGTGCTCGTGCATGGCTTCACGGGGGCGCTGTTTGTCTCGGAAGGCAACGTCAAGTTCGCCGGCACCGCCGATGGCTGGACACTCTGCGATGACCGCGACATGGACGGCCTCGACTCTTGCGATGAGGTGTTGGTCCACGGCACCGACCCGGACGATGCCGACAGCGACGACGACGGCCTAATCGACGGCGCGGAGGTGCTCCACCACGGCACGGACCCCCTGGATTCCGACAGCGACGACGACCGACTCACCGATGGCGAAGAGGTCGGCGGCCAACTCGCCACCGGGCCCACGTTCCCGGCCACGGACCCCACCAACGCCGACACGGACTCCGATGGCCTGGACGATGGCGACGAGGTGCTCGACCACGGCACCGACCCGACCGACGCCGACACCGACGACGGTGGCTCCGACGACGCCACCGAGATCGAGCGCGGCACCGATCCGCTGGACCCCAGCGACGACCACTTCCTGACCCTCCACACCGTGTCCGGACAAGGCCAAGGCCTTGGCTGGATGGACATCGAGTTCGCGGGCCCGGACCACCAGAGCGCGTTCTTCGATGGTGAGGCCGCCGACTACGCCGGCGACCTGGTGTTCCAACCCGACGGCGGCCAATGGCTCGAACTCAACGGCACCGAGACGTTCCTCGAAGACGGCTTCCGTGTCGAGGTGTTCGGCTTCCGAGGCACGCTCCAGAAGTCCATGGGTGGGGCCAACGGCACCCAAGACGTGCTGTTCTTGGACGGCATCGCCCAAAGCTACCGCGTCCGCAACTTCACCAACGAAGACGAGGTGGCGCGAGGCAAGATTGTCATCGAATCCGACGGGGAAGACGGCGTGCTGCACATCCGCGTGGCCAACGTCGTCAACGACGAAGAGGTCCCCGTCATGGACCAGACCATCGACCACCCTGTGCCGATGCCGGTGTACTTTGAATTCGACGTCTGGAAGAACCCAGACAACATCGCCGACGTGGGCGTGTTCCATGTGCAGATGCGCCCCGGCACCTACGAAGGCCAACCGGTCACTTACATCACCGTCTACAACGAAGATCCGATGATCTACACGGGCATGGTGCCGGTGCCGTTGCCCGTCGGAGCATGCGTGCAGACCCCGCCTGAATTCAACCTGGGG
>JBFKTF010000004.1:0-31648 GCA_041636435.1 Thermoplasmatota archaeon | reverse complement strand
GAGGTCAACGGAGCGCTGCGACGTTGGCGTCGCCGCTCCTGCACCCCGCATCGAGCGAAGTGAATGCGGGGAGTGGGATAGGCGCCGGCGACCGAAGGGAGATGGTGCCGCTCCTGCGCCCCGCATCGAGCGAAGCGAGATGCGGGGAGCAGGATTCGAACCTGCGAACCACTAAGGAATGGATCCTAAATCCATCGTCGTTGGCCGCTTGACTATCCCCGCGAAGGGAGCAAGAAGAAGAGGGGAGTAAGACCGAGGCCGTGCGAGCACGACCCCACTGGGCGTCGCTTGCGCGGCGCCAATCAGTGGTGCTTGGCCCAGTTGTAGTTGCGCAGCTTGGCTGTCGCACCAAAGCCGCACGAAGCGCAGCGGCTCTTCTGGATGTGGTAAGCGTGACGCCCGCACCGGCGGCACCGGATGTGGGTCTTGTGGCCACCACGCATGGAGGGGGTGCCCTTGGACATAGTGAGCGCCGACTTTGGTGCCCTATATCACCGTTGCCGCCGCCGAGCGATGGGACCATGTGCCCCATCGGCTTGGCCGGGTCGTGTCCGACCTGAAGCTCCGCCGGCGCACGCGCCTGAAGGGAAAGCAGTCGAAGCAGCTGCGCGACGAGCTGGATGCCTTGGTGGCGGCCGAGCGCCTATGGGAGGACCAGGACGCCGTGGAGACCGCGGAAGTGGGCGAGGTCGGCGTGATCTTGGTCAACAACCACATCATGGGCTTCACTGGCGAGGCGGGGCCGTTCGTCTCGATTCGTGGTGCCCTGAGTTATGCGCCCAGCAAGCGCTTCGTGACGGTGGACATGGGCGCGGTGCGATTCGTCACGAACGGCGCGGACATCATGGCGCCGGGCATCGTGGACGCGGACCCGGACTTGGTGGAGGGCGACTGGTGTTGGATTCGGGACGAGAACAACAAGCGTCCCTTGGCCATCGGTCGTTGCTTGACCACGGGACCCGAGATGGCCGCCGCGGGCAAGGGCAAGGCGGTGGCGATGGTGCACCACATCGGGGACAAGATTTGGGAGCTTGAATCCGGTTGACCGCCCACTCGGACTAAGTACGAGGATGGCCAGGTCGGACCCATGCGTGTCCTGCTCGCTCTGTTGTTCTTGCTCCCTGGCTGCATCAGCGAACCCAGTTCGTTGGATTGTGGCGACGATGTCCTGCACCCGTTCGAAGCACGGTGCTTGGACGCCGACGCCACGTACCCTCACAACGAACGTTGCCAGGTCTGGGACGATGAATCGGAGGGCCGGGACGATTTCTTGTTCTGCACGGCGATGACGGATGGCCGGGCCACGGTGGTCGTGGAGCACGGCGGCCAGGGCATGGTGGAGGTCAACGTCTGGCAATTGGAGCAGAACAAGCTGCAGGAGACCGTCGGGCCGGGCCGCCACGTGTTGCCCGTTGCGGCGGCGGAAGGCCAGGTCCGATTGACCATCGGCTTCGCCGATGCCTCCGGCCCGGTCATGGCAGAAATCTGGGGATAATCGCGCTTCGGCGCAACGCCCTCCTGGGGGTTTCTCCTGGAGTCAACCTTATGACGCATTGACCACTCTGAGGATTGGGGATGCACCTATGGGACTGAAGGAACTCTTTGCGCCGCGCCCGTCGACGCCCACCACGACGTCGCGGACCGATTTCATCGACCTGGAAGAATACACGAAGGACACGGAACTGTTTGATCAGACCGCGTCCATGATGGTCCGCGTGGCGGAGCTGCAGAAGTACGACGACTTGCGTGAATGCGCCAACTACGTCTACCAGGGCAACCTGCTTCTGTTGGACTTCAGCGCCATCGCCAACGACGACATCATTCTGCGCCGCGTCACGGGCGACCTGAAGAAGCTCGTGGCCGACATCAACGGCGACATCGCGGGCCTGGGCAAGACGATGATGATCGTCGCCCCCACCGGCGTCAAGATTGACCGCCGGAAGTTCCGCGGCGATTTCTGAGCGCAGCGAAGACAAGCGACGCGGAGATCGAGGCGCAGCGCCTTGGGACCGCGGCGATTTCTGAGCGCCTCGCGTAGCCGACCTGCACTGCCCCCAGCGATAGCTCCCGGCGTCCCCCTCATATAGGTCCCATTGGTGGGCGGCGACGTGGCCCGCACCACCATCGACGCATCCTGCCCCGCTTGTGGGCACCAAGGCATGGAGTACAATGCCGAGAACGTCGACCTGCCCTACCTAGGCGAGAGCCTGGAGACAATGGTGCGGTGCAAGGAGTGTGGCTACCGCCACACGGACTTCATTCTCACCGAGACGAAAGAGCCAAGCCGGTACCGCTTCGAGATTCGCTTGGCGGACGACATGATGGTGCGCGTGGTGCGCAGCAGCAGCGGCACCATCCGCATCCCGAGCCTGGGCATCTTGATTGAGCCCGGCATCGCCAGCGACGCGTTCATCACGAACGTGGAGGGCATCTTGGTGCGCGTGGAGCGCATCTTGAATCAGTTGCACAACGACGCCGAGGACGAGGAGACCCGGCTCAAGGTGCAGGAGCTGATGGATGTCTTCACCGCCATGCGCGACGGGAAGGCCCAGCCTGCGGAGTTGATCATCGAGGATCCGTTTGGGAACTCCGCCATCGTCGACGAGCGCGCCATTGTGGAGCGCATCCCGGACGACGAGGCTTCGAAATTGAAGGTCGGCATGTTCGTGCACGACCTGAGCCCGGAAGAGGAAGAATAGGAGAAGGGCGCGGTGGCGCTGGCGCCACCATCATGGCAGCGTTTGCCTACGTTGTCCGCAGCACGCCGAGGGTGGGCTCGTAGACGAGGCCCTTGTCCATGAGGCGGTTGAGCGACTCCTCGATGGCGTCGTCGTCGGCGTTCTCCATGGATTGACTCTCCGCCACGATGTCGTCCCAGCGAGCCCCGTCGTCGCCTTCGAGGCGCTTGACGATCTCAAAGACCGCGTCGTCGAAGGCATCCTCTTCGTCGTTGGATGCTTCGGGCTTGGCCGGCGCGGTCCAGCTAGGGGCCGGCGCGGCGGGTGCGGCCGGGGCGGAGACCGTGTTGGTCTCGGGTGCTTCGACGGTGTGGGTCTCGAACGAGCCGCCGGGCAGCAGGCCCTTGAGCGCGCCTTCGATGACGCTGCGGTGGCCGCCGACATCGACGAGCCCGTAGCGTTCGGTGGCCAGCATGGCCCCTTCGATGACGGCGTCGCGCACGCCTTGGGCCTTCAGGTCCTCGGCGCTGGCGCCGTCCCGGGCCTTCTCGACGGCTTGCAATCGTTCGAGGGTCTGCTGGGCGGTGGTGAGGACCCAGTGGTCCCGGGTCGCTTCGTCGACGACGGCGACCGATTCGGGTCGGACGTTGACGCGGACTTGGCCATCGTCGCCGGTCCAGGCGCGGGCCTTGCCGGTGACGGCGACGAAGCATGGGGGCTGCAGTTCGCTCATTGCTTGGGCTGCTTCGGGTTGGAATTGGCCCGCGTTGACGAAGAACTGGCCGCTGGGATCGCTGATGCGCATCCGGTACTGGTCGCCGGATTCGCCGGCCACATCGACGTCCGTGCAGACGCCGACGACGTGGATGCGGTTCATCTTGGCCCCCAGGGGGCTCACGACGTAGCTGGCTTCCATCTCACCGGTGGCGTCGATGGTGCTGTTGGATTGGTTGAACTCCGTGCTGAAGACACGGAACGCCGTCTCGCGCTTGAACGCCATCAGAGCACCTCCTCGGAGCCGGACTGGTCGCCAGTCGTGGCGCCGAGTTGATCCAGCAGTTCTTGGGCGACGGTGGCCGTGTCGGTCTCGTGGAGGGCGACGGTGCGGGCCAGCATGGTGGCGCCGAACTCGTCGACCAGCACGTTGCCTTGGACCTTGACGATGCGGCCCGTGAGCTGTTCTTGCAGCATCTCTTGGATGACCTCGGAGCGGAAGGCGTCCTTGGCCAATTGTTGGCAGGTGGCGAGGTCCTTGCCCAACAATTGCTCGGTCAGTTCCTTGTTGACAATCATGCTGAAGGCCGCGGTGCCGTCGTCCAGGACCGCCTTGATGCGCAGATCCGGCGTGCATTCGTCGGTGATTTGGCTGCCGTGCACGACGCGGTTGGTTTCGGGGTCGCGGAACACGAGGCCGCTGCCATCACGGACTTCGAGCAGCGTGGCGATGACGGTGACGTCGTTGCCGCCGTTCTCGACGAGCTTGTGCAGGGGCACGACGGCGGCGTCGGCCAAGGTCTCGGCGTCGGGGAGTTCCACGTCGGCGGGCGTGATGGTGGCGTCGCTGTCGAAGTTGAACTGCGGGATGCCACGGAAGGCGCGCACGTAGCCGCCCTGGATGGTGACGGTCTGGTCGGCTTCGAGGCCGGGGTCGCTCCAGGCGGTGAAGGTGACCTTGCCGGTTTCGTCGGCGATGCTGCCTTCCCAGATGGTCTTGGCTTCGCCTTGGACGGTGATTTGGCGGGTGCCGATGTCGAGGATGCGGCCCGTGATTTGCAGGCCGCGGTCGCCGGCTTGGAGTTCGCCGATGGCGACTTCGCGGAAGGTCTCGGGCGTGGCGGGGATGGCGTCGGGGTCGGCCTTTTCGACGACGGTGCGGTCACCGAAGTTGACCTGGACTTCGCCGCGCCATTCCTTGGTGTAGGCCCCTTGGATGTTCAGGACGTCGCCCTTCTCGATGCCTTCGAGGGGGCGCCAGGACGTGTAGGCCCGGGTGGCGGTCTCGTCGCCCAGCATGCCCCAGTAGATTTCCTTCTCTTCGCCACGGGCGTGGACGGTCTTGGTGTTGAGGCTGATGACGCGAGCAGTCAGGTTGACGGCCGGGACGTTGCCAGGTAGGTCGGTCAGCGGGACGCGTTCGCCAGTGTTGACGGCGGCGGCGGGACTCGGGGCCGGGGTGCCGTTGACGCCGTGGTGCCGCAGGATGGTGCGGACCGCTTGGTCGGCGGGCACGCCGTAGTCGAGGTACTTCTGGAGTTCGGCCTTGAGTTCGTCGACGTCCAATCCTGCGTCGATCTTGTCCTTGAGAGCGCCCTCGATCTTCGAGAACGACTCCGCGATGTCGTGTGTTTGCATGTGCTCACCTTGGCGGCCGGTTTGTTGGGAATGGGCCGCAGTCTTGTGTAGCGGGGACACCGGTTGGGACGGAAGGTCCGGTCCAGGTGGTGTCCGCATTCACTGACCCCCCCGCCAGGGTATAGCCGCTGGGGGCATGGGCCAGTGGAACCAATGGAGCCGTTCCAGGCTTCAACAGGAGGAGAAGGTGGGTGAAAGGACTCAGCGGCGGCGGGCGATGGCGACGGCCGCCAGGCCAGCCAGCAACGCGACCAGGCCCGGCCCGGGGGCGCCCTCGTCGGCGTCGTCCGTGATGGGGCGTTCGCCTTGTTGGACGTCCACCGAGTCGTTCAGGGTGACCAACACGGGCAAGGTGTCGCCCGTGGGGGAGTCCGTGATCTGGAACTCGCCGGCCTCGGTCAGCTCGAAGGGCTCCGTCGTCACGAAGTCGATGCTGCCGACGGTCCAGCTGCGGCCTTGGAAGCCGATGGTGTGCTCCAGGTCGTCCAGGTTGCTGATGTCCAAGACAATCCAGTCGCCGACGGTGCCGTTGTGCTGCGATACCACGGTGGTGTCGAACCCGGATGCGTCCACGTCGATGACCCATGCGCAGGGGTCGGACTCGGTGCATGCATCCTGGGCCGTGGCGGCAGGGACCAGGAGAAGGACGGCGAAGGGCAACCAGCGCATGGCGTGACCAGATGCGTGCATCAGTTCAGACCTCCGGTTCAGGGCTCAGGGTCGGCCGTGTTGTTGCCCTCGGGGTCGGCAGGCTCCGGGTCACCGCTGGGCTCGGGGTCTCCGCTGGGTTCCGGGTCCCCACTGGGCTCGGAGCCGGACGGGTCTTGGGCGGTGCTGTTGCCGTCGCCTTCGCCTTCGGAGGCGGAGTCGTCGCTGGCGGCAGGCTCGGAGGTGCCGTTGCTGGCACTGGTCTGGTTGCCGGCGGATTCCTCGAGTTCGTCGTGGGATTCCTCGGGTTCTTCGCCGCAGGCGCCGGCGGTGTCGCCGTGGCGCTCGTGGGCGGCCCAGGCGGCCAGGCCGACGCGGATGGTCTTGTTGCCATCCTCGCCCTGGTGGCAGATGGCGATCTTCTTGCCATCGATGTGGGCGTGGACATCGGCCCAGCGGTCCTGGATGCCTGCAAGGCGTTCGCGCATGGCGTCGATGCGCATCTGGGTCGCGTTCTGGGCGGCGTCGATCTTTTGCAGCTTGGCTTCGAAGGCGGCCGTTTGGTTGGCGGTCAGGTTCTCACCGGCCAGCTTCTCCTCGAACTTGGCTTCCAGCATGTCGAGCTTGCTCAGGCGCTTCTCCAGGCCGAAGACAGCCTTGAAGGCGTGGTCAGCGGCACGGCGGGCGGCCTTGTCGGCCTTGTGGGCGGCCTTGGCGGCCTTGCATGCGCGGCTTTCGCCGGTCTCGTTCTCGGCCGCTTCGCAGCGTTCGACGATCTTGGCCTTGGCGGCCTTCTTGGCCATCTTCTTGCAGGCGTCGGGCACGTCGCCCGTGTCGTTGTGGACCGCACGGCAGCGTTCGGCGGCCAGGGTGCGGTTGTGCTTGGCTTCGCGCGCCTCGTCGCGACGCTCCTTGGCCTCCTCCTTCTTCGCATCCCGCTCTTCGGGGGATGCGTGGCGGTCGTGGTGGTCGGCCATCACAGGGGCTGCGATGGCTGCGACGAGCAGCAGAGTGGCTAGGGACAGGGCGGTGATGCGCATGATTCCTCCAGGGACAGAGTGACATGGCCTTTGGATAGTATATAAACCACGTCGGACGGAGTTCAAACGTTGGGCAAAATGGAGAAGGGAGCAGGGGAGTCAGGCCGTCAGGGAGAAGGCCGGAGCGCCCCTGGATTGGAGCGACGTGTCGGCGCCCATCATGCGGCCTTGGCGGAGCGGACGTCGCTGGCGGGGCGCACGTCGGTCTTGACCGGGCGCACGTCGGGGCGTTCCGGCTTGTCCGGGCGCTCGGGCTGGTCGAAGCAGGGCCGGTCGCTGACGACGTCCTGGTACCGGTCGCGCAGGTCGTGCAGCTTCTCCTTCAGGGCAAGGTAGCGGTGCAGGAGCTTGTTCTGCATCTTCTGGATGCGTTCCAGTTGCTGCTCCAGCTCTTCCACGTCTTCCTCGCTCCAGACGCCCGACTCCAGGGCGGCCTCGGTGCGGTTGATGACGTGCATCAGGTAGGCTTCCTTGCGGGGCCCGGGGTCTTGTTCGAGGGCGGCGTACGCGCGCTCCAGGATCTTCTCCAGCTTGGCCGTCTGGTTCTCGTCGATGGGCTCACCCACCTCAATGTCTTCGAGGGCGTTGCTGATCCGCATTTCCTTGATTTCCAGCATCGTCACGCGGTGCTCGATGGCGCGCATTTGTTGCTTGATGTGCTTGCCGTACCAGTGGGCTTTGTGCAGGGCGTCGTCGACCTTGTGCACGCAACGGTGGACGTCGCGGGGGCTCGGGTAGCTGACCGGGGCCTCGTCGCTGTCGCCGTCCGCATCGTCGGCGGCGTCGGTGCTCGAGTCGTATCCCGCGTTGGTGTACGTCGCGTCGGTCGGGTCGTCGTTGGCTGTGTCGCTTTCGGCGGCCGCGCCGCCGAGTCCGGCCAGAACGACCATGGTTCCAATCAAAATGTTCCAGTTCATGTGTTGCCTCCAGGGCAAACACGTCATCGGACGCGGTCAGTATATGACGCGCGTCGGGCAGGTTTCGAACATTCGACGAATGTGCGATGGAGGCCCGGACTTGGGGACAACGGACCCCCGGACAATTGCCCCGGCTCGCGCTGGATTGGACTGGGGTGGCCGGTGTGCAGCAGCCAATTTGCCATGCCACGGCCGCGGGAACCGCGGCCCAGTCGACGGTTACGCGACGGCGCGCAGGTCTTCGTAGCGGCGACCCTTGCGGCGGCACACGCCCGACTCGATGGCGGCCTTCTTGACGGCGCGCGCCACGGCCTTGCCGACGCGGGGGTGGAAGACACCCGGAATGATGTATTCGGGGCCACGTTCCTCGTCGGTCACCAACGCAGCGATGGCTTCGGCGGCGGCGATGTTCATGGCGGTGTTGATGTCGGTGGCGCCAGCGGCCAGGGCACCGGCGAAGATGCCGGGGAAGGCCAGGACGTTGTTGACTTGGTTCGGGTAGTCGCTGCGGCCGGTGGCCATGACGGCCACGCTGCTGCCGGCTTCTTCCGGCGTGATTTCGGGGTCGGGGTTGGCCATGGCGAAGACGATGGGCTTGTCGGCCATGGTCTCGATGTCGGCACGGTCGAGGAGGTTCGGGGCGCTGAGTCCGACGAAGATGTCGGCACCGGCCAGGGCCTCCTTGAGGCTGCCCGTGAAGCCGTCGGGGTTGGTCATCTCGGCGTACTTGCGCTTGGCGTCGTTTAGGTCCGTGCGTCCGAGGTGGACGGCGCCCTTGGAGTCGCAGCCGATGACGTTCTTGGCGCCGTAGCGGACCATGATCTTCGTGCAGGCGGTGCCGCTGGCACCGACGCCGCTGACCACGATCTTGCAGTCTTCGATGTTCTTGCCCACGACCTTGAGGGCATTGATGAGGCCGGCCATCATGACGACGGCGGTCCCGTGTTGGTCGTCGTGGAAGACGGGGATGTCCAGTTCGGCCTTCAGGCGCTCTTCGACTTCGAAGCACGTGGGCGCCGCGATGTCTTCTAGATTGATGCCGCCAAACGTGGGAGCGACGGCCTTGACGAAATCGACGATCTCGTCGGCCGTGTGCAGGTCGATGCAGAGAGGGAATGCGTTGACGCCGCCGAACTCCTTGAACAACTGGGCCTTGCCTTCCATGACCGGCATGGCGGCTTCGGGGCCGAGGTTGCCCAAGCCAAGGATGGCGCTGCCGTCACTGATGACGGCGACGGTGTTCTTGCGGATGGTGAGGTTGTGGCTGGCGTCGCGGTCCTGTGCGATGGCGCGGCAGACACGGGCCACGCCGGGCGTGTAGGCCATGCTCAGGTCGGCGCGGGTCTTGAGGGGGAGTTTGGAGACGACGTCGATTTTGCCACCCAAGTGGGCCAGGAAGGTCTGGTCACTAACGGCGGCCACGTTGACGCCATCCATGCCTTGCAGGCCTTCGCGAATCTTGTGCTCGTGCTCCTCGTTCTCGGTCTCGATGGTGATGTCCCGGATGAGGATCTTGCCGTTCTGTTCGACGCGGACGGTGTCGATGGCGCCGATGCTGCCACCCAGCTCGCCGATGCGCGTGGCGATCTTGCCCAGCATGCCGGGCTTGTTGTCGATTTCGAGGCGCACCGTGACGGAGTATGCGGCGGACAGGTGGGGCATCGGGGCCGCGAGGCCGGCCGTGCGTATATGATGTCTGTCCAGAGAACGCGAACAGGTCAATGCTCTACTGGGGCACTTGCATGCTCAAGCAGTGGATGCCACCCATGCCCCAAATCAAGTCGGTGTGGTCGATGCCCACGATGCGCCGATCCGGGAACCAGCGGGCCAATTCCGCTTGCGCTTGCTTGTCGGCGGGGTCCTGGAAGGCAGGCACCAGCACCGCCTCGTTCGTGATGAGGAAGTTGGCGTACCCCGCGGGCAACGGCATGCCATCGTCCGTCCACAGCTCGGGCGCCGTGGGGAGCGTGTAGACCTTGAGTTTGCGGCCCTTGGCATCCTGGGCGGCACCGAGGCGCTTCTGGTTGTCGTGCAAGGCGTCGTAGTCGGGGTGGTCGCGGGAAGCGGCCACGGTGAGCACGGTGCGTTCGGCCACGAAACGCGTGATGGTGTCGATGTGGCCATCGGTGTCGTCGCCCCGGATGCCATCCCCCAGCCAGATGATGTGCTTGGCCAGCAAATGCTTGCGCAGCACCTCGTCGATGTCTTCCGGGTACTGATTGCGCCCAGCGGCCACGGATTCCGTGGCCAGGAACGTGCCCTTGCCATCGGTCTCCACGGCGCCGCCTTCCAGCACGAAGTCGACTTCTTCTGGCGGCTGCATGGCGCCGGCCCCGACGAGCCGGGAGACAACGCCGTCGTCGGCTTGCAAGGAGTCGTACTTGCCGCCCCAGGCGTCGAAGCGGAACTTCATGGGCCGGTGGCTACCCCGGCCGCTGCTGAGGGTGATGGGGCCGTAGTCTCGAATCCAGCTGTCCTGGTGCTCGATGGGCCAGAACGTGACGTGGCCCATGCCGGCCAACTCCTTCCGGGCGGCGGCTTCGACGTCCGGGTGGACGACCAAGTCGACGTGTTGTGGCGCAATCGCCGCGATGGCGGCCTTGTAGGCGGCGCGGGCGCCGTCCAGGCGGTCGGGCCAGGTCTGCGGGTCGCGGGGCCAAACCATCCAGACGGTGGTCTGGGGTTCCCATTCGGCCGGCAGGCGCCACGTCATGACCGGGTCAACGCGTCGCGCGCTTGAACCCTATGCCCGCACGCGGTGGGCCCACTTCTGCCGCATCTTGGCCACCTTGGGGGCCACGACGGCGGCGCAGTACCCTTGGGCGGGGTTCTTGGCAAAGTAATCCTGGTGGTAGTCTTCGCCGACCCAGAAGCGCTCCAGGGGCTCGACTTGGGTGACGATGGGGCCATCGTAGTGGGCTTGGGCGCGCTCGATGGCCGCCCGCACCGCATCCTCCTGGCCGGGCTGGGTCAGCACGATGGACCGGTACTGGGTGCCCACGTCCGCGCCTTGCCGGTTGAGGGTCGTCGGGTCGTGGAGGGAGAAGAAGATGTCCAGAATCTCGTCCACGCCGATGACCGATTCATCGAACGCCACCTGCACCACTTCGGCGTGGCCGGTGCTGCCCGAGCAGACCGATTGGTAGTCGGGCTCCTCGGTGTCGCCGCCGGCGTAGCCCACGACGCTGGCCGTGACGCCTTCGATTTGCCGGTACACGGCATCCAGGCACCAGAAGCACCCGCCACCCAGCGTGATGTCCATGCCGTGGCCAGCCATGAACGGATGATAACCCGTGTTGCCAGGGCAAGTCGCGTCCGACTTGGCGATGCGTCCAAGACCAGCAAGGTCTCGGGGCATGCATGGCCAATGACCCGGTGCTCATTGATCGCCTGCGCGACATCGCGCCCATGGACGCGGTGGAGAAGAATGTCTTTGGTGCACGGTGCTGGGTGATGGAGGGCCACATGGCCTTCGGCGTGCACGACGACGACATGCTGGTGCGCCTTGGCGCAGACGCCACCGACACCGACGCCTTGACGCCGTTCGACCCGATGGGCAAGGGCAAACCCATGGCAGGTTGGTTCCTCGTCGAGCAAGAGCTGCTGGCCGAAGAGGACGAGCTGCGCCATTGGATGGAG
The DNA here is from genome assembly GCA_041636435.1 of Thermoplasmatota archaeon. Lineage (GTDB taxonomy): Archaea > Thermoplasmatota > E2 > JACPAO01 > JAHFTW01 > JBFGSX01. The sequence continues at coordinate 20,374 of JBFKTF010000004.1, read as the reverse complement.
AGGGCCATGGACCACGTCGCGATGCTGCCACCCAAGTAGCGTCAGCTTCATGGACGGTGGGTGCGGTCCCACACCATGGCCAGCGCCGACTCGCCTGGGCTCTTTGCCTTCGCCAGCATCCCGACCCCGGACGGTCCCGAAGCGTACCGGACCGGAGCGACCATGCTCAAAGCCCTGGGCTGGATCCGGCTCGTGTCGGCGGGCTTTGCCTTGCTGGCCGCGTTGGCGGGACTGTTGCTGTTGTTCCTTGGCGGCGCGGCGCTCGGGTTGTTTGCCAATCGGATGCCGATGCCTGCGGGGATGGGTGGCGCCCTGCTGCTCGGCATCGTCCTGGTCGGCATCGCCTTCTGGCTCGGCATCGCCATCGCGGTGCTGTACTGGACCAGCTGGATCTATGGCAAGTGGACGGCGTTCGATGCGCGTGCATTGGTGCACGCGCAGTGGATGGCCATCATCACCATCGTGTTCGCAGCGCTGAGCGTCTTGGCCGCGTTGGGGACATTCAACGTGGTGTCGTTGTGCCTGGATGGCGCCGTCTTGGCCTTGGCCATCGTGTTGTTGACCAAGCTCAACGATCCGGCGTTGCGCCAGGCATTCGGCGCGACCGGCATGCCGCCGTTGCCGGAGTAGGAATGAGCTACGACGAAGGCTTGGCCACGCGCATCGAAGCGTTGCTGCCCGAGGGCGTGACGTCCAAGAAGATGTTTGGCGGCATCGCGTACATGGACCGGGGCAACATGGCGTGCGGCATCGTCGACGACAAGCTGATGCTGCGCTTGGACAAGGCCCTCGTGGCCCAGTACCGCAGCGAGCCCCACACGGCGGACATGGACTTCACGGGCCGGCCCATGCCGAGCATGATGTACGTCCTGCCCGAGGGCATCGCCGAGGACGACGAATTGCAGGCCTGGCTTGATCGGGCGTTTGGGTTCACGGCCGGGTTGCCGGCCAAGTGATTCAGTTGCCGAAGCGCTTGGTGAGTCCGCCGTAGGCGTCCACGCGTCGGTCGCGCAGGAATGGCCAGCCGCGGCGCTGGGTCTCGATGGCGTCCAAATCCAAATCGACCACGACGACTTCTTCCTCTTCGCCGCATTCGTGGATGGTCTGGCCCGCGGGGCCAAAGGCGAAGCTGTGGCCCCAGAACGTCAACTCGTCTTCCGTGCCGACGCGGTTGACGGCGACCGTGTAGACGCCGTTGGCGATGGCGTGGCCACGTTGCACGCCTTGCCAAGCGCGCAGTTGCTCCTCCTTGAGTTCCATCTCGCCATGCCACGTGCCAATGGCGGTGGGATAGAACAGAATGTCCGCGCCCAGCAGGGCGGTGGCGCGGGCGGCTTCAGGGTACCATTGGTCCCAGCACACCAAGGCGCCGAGGCGGACCGGGCCGCTCTTGGTCTGGACGTCCCAGGCGGCGAAGCCATTGTGGGTGGCGGCGGCGCCTTCGATGTCGGCGACGTCGCCGGGCGTGAAGTAGAACTTCTCGTAGAACCGGGGATCGTCGGGGATGTGCATCTTGCGGTACTTGCCCAAGTAGGAGCCATCGGAGTCGATGACGGCCAACGTGTTGTGGTACAGTCCACGGGCGCGCTTCTCGAAGAGACTGGCCAACAAGACGATGCCGTGCTCGGCGGCCTTCTTGCCCAACGCCTCCGTGCTGGGACCAGGGATGGCTTCGGCACGGTCGAACTCGGCGTGGTCCTCTTCTTGGCAGAAGTAAGGGCCCAAGAACAGTTCCTGCAGGCAGACAATCTCAGCGCCCTGGGCGGCCGCTTGGTCGATGAGCTCCAGCGTGCGCTGATGGTTCTGCTGCCGGCTGTCGTCGGCGTGGGTCTGGACCAGGGCGACTTGGACCACGCGTTGCGCTGTGGTCGCATGGAAAAAAGCGTTGCGCGGGCGCAGGTTGATGCCCGAGGACCTCCATGGAGCCGTCATGCGACCAGCGTTTCTGCGCAGGGGCCGCGACGCCGAGGGGCGGGACAGGGCCGCCGGCATGGCGCTGCGCATCACGGGTCTCCTTTCCTTGCCCTTGGCGGCACTGGGCGTCCTGATGTTGGGCACCGGCGCGTGGACGTTGTGGCAAATCCAGACCCGTGGGGATCAGGGTTGGGATGGCCTCATCGCGGGCATTGCCCTGGGCCTTGGCTTGTTGTCGGCCCTCGGCGCCGTGGGCTTGGCGGTGGCAAGCCACGTCGGCCTGCGGGCATGGAACGAGCACCGACCCCGCCCGGTCCTGTGGGTGGGGGTTGCGTTGACGGCCATTGGCGCGACATTCTGGATGCCCCGTGCCTGGCAAGCATACGCCACCCCGTTGGACGACTACCTGGCCATGGCACGCTTCGTCCTGTTGGCGCTGGGCATCGCGGTCCTGGTTGGGCGCCAATGACGCAACCGCTCTGCCCAGATGGCGGCCACCGCCACGCCCACGGCCGCCACGGCCACGTGCCCGGCATGGACCAGCACGTCGTACACTCCGTGGAGGACGGCTGCGGCGAGGAATCCCTTGACCAATGCCCCGTCGTCACCAAGCCATTGACTCCGCGCTAGGTGGTGCCCGGCGATGCCGCTCCAGAGCATGTGGGCGGGAGTGGTCAGCAGCAGGCGACCGAGCACCTCGCCACCGGCGACGGCGTGCGCAAGGTTCTCGATGGCGGCAAATCCGGCCCCGACGGCCATGCCGTAGAGCAATCCATCACTTGGCTCGTCGAAGTTGGCTTGGCTGCTCCACCGGGTGGCCATCAGCTTCAAGCCTTCTTCACCGGGGCCGACCACCAGCAGGAACAGCCATGCGGCGGGCAGCAAGGCAAAGTGCTGGTTGACGGCCACGGCCACCGCCGCCACGGCCAGCCCGACGACGAACGCGTCGAGCAGTTGCACGACGGATTCTGGCCGGTCCGGGTCCAACCAGCGTAGGCCGATGACCATCGCCGCCACGGGGAGCACGGACCAGGCCGCCAAGAGCAGCCCCGAGCGACCCATCAAGGTGGGCCACCAGGGCCAAGTCCAGGCGGCGAGGAACGCCAACAAGACGGCGAGGACGGGCAGGTGGCCTGCCCGTCGCAGCCCGCGGGCGACGGCGCCGAATGGATCCACACACCTGCATGGACTCGGGTGGCTTGGACCGCGTGGCCCAGGCCAGGTGCTGTGCTAGTCGAAGTCCAGTTCCCCGGGCTGCGCTGGGCCGCTGCTCTTCTTGGGTGCCTTGGCCTTGGTCTGCACGCCGGCGGCGCGCGCGGTCTTGGCGGCGCGTTCGGCCCGCTGCTTGGTCGATTGGGCCAGGCGTTGGCCGGGCTTGGTGACCTCGTCAATCTTCTTGCGCGTGGAGGGCGAATCGAAGTCGATGGCTTGCCGGGGCTTGGACGCGGAGGCGACGGCCAGTTTGGGTGGCTTTTCGGGGCGGACGCGGAACAAGGCGACGGCGGCGGCGAGGCTGATGGCGATGAAGCCAATCATGGTCAACTTGCCACCCAGGCCGCTGGCGTCGATGCCGAGGTAGGTGAACGCGTTGACGGCGCGCAGTCCTTCGCGGCCGGCGATGAAGAGGAAGCTCAGCCCGGCCACGGCGGCGAGTCGGATGAGGCTGAACACGGGCCCCGCCTGGGTGTATTGCCGGGCGGCGAGGCGGTTGCGTTCAATCTGCGCGGCGGCGATGACCAGCACGGCCACCAACAAGACGTCCCACGCGTGTTCCGGCTCGGCTTGGCTCCAAAAGTCGGGTTGCAGCATGGCCAGGATGAAGCCCCACAGCATCATGGTGGAGGGGCTGGCGGGGGAGTCGTGGAGCCAGAACAAGGCGACGGGCAATGCGGCGACGAAACCAAGCAATGGGCGCGTGGTGGCAAACGCGATGAGTCCTGCAATGAGCAGGATGTGGACCAGGAACCAGAATGCGTTCTTGCTGGGGCGCGTGCGGGCACCCCACAAGGCAACGATGCCGAGCGAGATGAGGACCGCCACGATGGCGAAGAACGCGGTGGAGCTGGCCAGTTCCAAGGCGCCGAAGCTGCTGAAGGAGACGGCCGTGATCCACACCAGCATGGAGGGCCAGCGGCGCAGCATGCCGTCGGGCAGGAAGCGGCGTTTCTCGCTCAATGGCCACCTCCCACGAGTCCCAGGCGACCCAGGGTCACGGGGATTGGTTCGTCGGCGGGCCATTGCACGGCGCCGTTGGTGTACGGCGTCAAGTCCGCCAGCACGGCGCCTTGGTCCGCGTTGAGGAGGCTGCCTGCGGTGCGGCGTGCGGCGTCGTCGCCTTCCGGTTCGGGGAACGCGGGCACCAGCAACTGCACGCGGCCGTGGTGCGCGCGCAGGAACGTCAACGCTTGTTGCAGCGTCGGCTCGTACAAGTTGGGCGTGAGCAGGATGGCACCGGTGCGGCGGGGCAGGTGGGGTGCGCCGGTTTCGACCAAGGCAAGCAACGGGGCTTCGGGGCCGGGGGTGGCCTGCAGAATCATGCGGCGCAGTTTCTGGTTGTGCACGGCGCCGCCGGCGGGGACCTTGAACTGGGCATTGTAGCTGAGCAGGACGATGCCGACGTGGGCGTGGGCGGAGATGAGTCCCTCCACCAACGCGGCGCCAAGTTCCAGGGTGCGTTCGAAGACGTCTTCCGTGCCTTCTTCGGCGCCGAAGGCTCGGGTGTCGATGTAGATCATGTACCGCGCCGGTTCGTCGGGCAGGTACTCGTTGACGATGGGTTTGCCGTGCCGGGCGGTGGCCTTCCAGTTGACGTCCGAGAGGGTGTCGCCGGCCATGAATTCCCGCAGGGCGTAGAACGTGTCGCCGGCACCGTGGCGTCGGTTGCGGGTGGGGATGCCTTCAGGCACCAGGGTCTTGGGGCGCAGGCGCAAGCCTCGTTGCTGCGCGGTGACGGGCAACACCGTGACTTGCGTCGACATGGGCAGGTAGACGCTGCGCTCAAACAAGCCCAGCATCGATTGGCGCACGACGCGCATGGGGCCCAGGTCCCAGTCACCGCGGCGCTTGGCTTTGACGACGTAGCTTCCCACGAGGCGGCGTTCCTTGAGCCCAAAGCGGCTGGGGCTGCCGGGCTTGACGACCAAGCCTTCGGGCAAGCGCTCCTTCACGGTCAGGTTGTAGGGCATCACGCAGAAGCCCATGGTGACGTCGATGCGGGCCTCGTCGTCGCGCAGCATGACGCCGTCGGTCTCGACGCGGCGCACGGCCCACTTGGGCAATGGCAGCAACACTTCGAGATAGCCGATGAGGACCATGGAGACCAAGGGCACCATGGCGGTGGCTGGAATCCATGATTCGCTTTGGATGGCGGTGGCGCCGCACACGGCAATCAAGAACAACACGACGAGCAAGCGCCGTGTGGCGATGAGCTGGCTCACGCTGCACCTCGGGCGGTTGCGGCGTGTCCAGCGGCGTGCATCAGGCGCGGACCATGGGGACCTGCGGCGTCGGCACAACCTCGAGGCAGGTCTCGATGATCTGCTCGGCGGTGGTGCCGCGGGCCGCGGCTTCCGGCTTCAGGATGAGGCGGTGGGCCAAGGCGGCGTGCGCCACGGCCTTCACGTCGTCGTCGGTGGCGTGGTCGCGGCCTTCGACGAGGGCGGCGGCCTTGGCCAGCGCCAGCAACGCGATGCTGCCACGGGGGCTGGCGCCGACGCTGACGCGGTCGTCCATGCGGGTGGCGTGGACGATGCCAACGATGTAGCGCTTCAAGTCCTCGTGAACGTACACGGCGCGGGCCGCTTCTTGGGCCTTGATGAGTTGCGGCGCGGTGCAGACCTTCTTGACGACGGGGTCCTTGCCGTCCCAGTTTTCGATGCGTTGCAGCACTTCGACTTCCTCATCGGGTTCGGGGTAGCCGAGGCTGATGCGGATGAGGAAGCGATCCAGTTCGGCTTCCGGCAACGCGTAGACACCCTCGCTCTCGATGGGGTTCTGGGTGGCGTACACGAAGAACGGCTTGGGCAGCGTGTGCGTCGTGCCCTCGAGCGTCACTTGCTTTTCCTGCATCGCTTCGAGCAGGGCGGACTGGGTCTTGGGTGGCGCGCGGTTCAGTTCGTCACCCAGCACAATCTGGGCAAACAGGGGACCCTTGCGGAGCTCGAAGCTCTGGTCCTTGGTGTTGAAAATGTAGCTGCCACTGACATCGGCGGGGAGCAGGTCGGGCGTGAACTGGATGCGTTGGAAATCCAGGCCGGTGGCCTTGGCGAGGGTCTTGACGAGCATCGTTTTGGCGACCCCGGGAACGTCTTCGAACAGGCAGTGACCGTTGGCGAGCATGCCGTACACGGCGTACTTGATCGGGGCTTCCTTGCCGACGATGACCTTGCTGGTCTCTTCGACGATGGCCTGGGCGAGTTTGCTGGCGTCTTGCAATTGTTTCTTTGTCATTGGCGCATCTCCTTGACCACGGCCGTCACGGTGTCGAGGTAGAGTCGTCGACGGCCGTAGCGGGGCAGGGCGATGATGGTGAACCAGGGCCAGAAGAAGGCCGGTGGTCCGGTGAAGCGTGTGATGGTATGTAGGTAGACGGCCCTCTGCATGCGGCCGTCGAGGAAGGCGCGCGTCACGGGGCCTGGCGCGCGATGCTTGAGGCGTTCGTGGGCGTCTTCGGGGCCGAGGCGGTGCACGACCATTTCCTCGCGGATGAGGGCGGCCAGGGCACGGCCGGCGGGGGATTCTGGGTCGGGTTTGCCCTTCTTCGGTTTCTTGGCCGGGGGGCGAGGGGCCCGCATGGGGGCCGAGTCATCCAGCCATTTCGCGACCCGACCTTGCACGCCGACGCCGGTGGTGTCCTTCTTGACGACGCCGACTTCGTCGACGGCGACCTTCTTCCACGTGAACGCCAGAAGCGCCACGGTGCCAAGAATCAGCAAGGCGGCCAGCCAGAGGCTCATGGGCGCCTCCTGCGCGTCGCACGGGCTCGGGTGGCGGGGGACCGGAACATCTTGACGATGGCCAAGGCGATGCTGCGGCGTTCTTCGGGCAGCGGGGAGTCGGCGAGGCGGATGTGCGTGTAGGCTTCGATGAGCGGCGCCATCTCGTCGTATGGCATGTCCAGGACGTGGGCCGCGCGTTGGGCGTGCTCACGGGGTGTTTCGTTGGCCTTCTTGGCGGCCCCGTGCAGCAGGCAGTGGTCGAGGAAGCGCCGGTAGGTCTTCACCACGGCGTCGTTGCTGTGCAAGTCGGTCTGCTGGAACAGCTTCAGCATGCCGCCCATGCCGTCGATGTCGGCCATGGCCATCGCAGCGGCGCGGGCTTGTTCTTGGCGCCCGCGGACCGCGAGCACGAGGATGGTGACCAACGCGGACATGCCCAGCAGGACCAGCAGCGCCACTGGACTGACCTGCGGCAAGGGTGGGCCGGTGGCGCCTCCGCCGCCACCACCGCCACCGAATCCTGGCGAGCCCCCGGAGCTACCCGGGTCGGAGCCTGGGTCGTTGCCGGGGTCCGAGCCTCCGGGGTCGTTGCCGGGGTCTTCGCCATCGGGCAACCGATCCTCGAAGTCTTCGGGGTTGAAGCGGCGGTCGCACATGTCCTCGGCCACCAACCAACCCACGAGGGCCAGGATGGCGAGGTACACGAAGACGGAACCACTGATGCTCCACAGGCCCCAGAAGGGCTTGCCTTGGCGCAGCCGCACAATGGAGTAGCCGATGAGGCCAGCGGCGACCAGTAGGAAGAAGAAGAACACGTTGCGCATGGAGTGCGCGATGTCCAGGCAGGATTGCAGATCGAAGACGTCGAGGCTGCAAATCTTGTGGATGAGCCACCAGGCAAACGTGGCGGTGACCGCGAACAAGGTGACGAGCAGGGCCCCAATGGCCCAGCCGTTCATCACGCGCGTCTGGCGCTTCTGACGCCACCAAACGGCGACCACCCAGAGCAACATGGACAACACGATCGACGTGATGGCGATGGCTTGGACTGGTGGCTCAATGCGCGTGCATGGATTGTCCCCGCCGCTGGACTCCCCGCCTTGGTCCTGTTGCCCGCTGCCGGGTTGTGGTTCGGGTTGGAAATTGATGCTGCCACCGCTTCCGGGACCGCGACCCGATCCTTCGCCCGTGGGCAGGGGTTCCTCAATCAAGACGTTGAGCAGCGCCAGGCTGGCCAAGGCGGCCACCAGGACCGCGACGGTGCCCAGCATGAGGCGGGCCCGCGATGGTCCATCCATGGGCGGGCGGACCGAAATCCACCCACTCCCGTTTGCAGCACCACGGCCCATTCCTGGCCACGACTCTTCGAGGCGCACTAAACCATTGTTGCTGCGTCGTTTGAATCTTCGACGCGGCGCGACCCAACGGTTTCAAGGCCCAGGCCATTGGCTAGGCCGTGGTGGAGGTCGTCTGCCCCCAATGCACCAGCATCGTCCGCGCCGAACCGGGCACCATTGCTCGTTGTGGCCACTGCGGTTACAGTGGCGGCTCCGTGCCCGGCGCCCATGAGGTGCAGGTCTTCTCGCCCCCGAAGCAGTTCTTGCCAAGCGATCCGTTCCCCGAGGACAAGGACGAGGAAGAAGAGGAAGAGACCACCAAGAAGGAGACCAGCCACATTGCCCGGACGGCGCTCATTCTGGGCTTCGCAGGCATCCCGTTGTTCTTGGCGGGCCCCGTGGCGGTCGGCTTTGGCATCGCCGGCATGGTGCACGTGAACCAGGACCCGGAGCACCGGAAGGGCAAGGCCTTGGCCATCATCGGATTGATGTTTGGGTTCCTGAGCAGCATCGTCTGGACGCTGCTCATCGTCGGCTTGTTTGCCGGCGCCGGGACGCTGCTTTAGTCGAACGAGTGGCCGCTCTTGGCCACCTTCTCCAAGCCGCCCAGGTTGGAAAACAGTGCCTTCACGGCGTGCACTTGGTTGAGTGCCAGCATGACGATGAAGACGCCGACGGCAAAGCCGAGGATGCCAGGAATCCAGGTCTGGTCGGCGATGGGGCCACCGAAGCGGGCGACGTCGTCGTAACTGGGCTTCCACTGGTAGCTGGCGGCCAACACGAAGTGCACGGCAGCCCAGGCAATCATGGGCAGGCCAAGCAATTGCAGGCCGGGGCTGAAGCGCGCGGCGGCGGGCAGCTTGAATGCGCTGCTGAGCAAGGGGCCCAGCGTGGCGATGCAGGTCAATAGGAACACGACCCAGGCGGTGGCGTCCATGACCTGGATGCTGAACGCCAACTGGCCAAACAGGCTGGGTTCGAACTCGGCTGTGTTCTCCGCGATGGCGAGGATGCCGCCGAAGTCGGCAAACGCGGCGTTGTCGCCGGCTTCGCTGTCGCCGTGGCCGTACGCGCTGAAGAACGTGTAGCTTGGCTCGCAGATTTCGGCACCACCGCATTGGCCGGCGGCGCGGCGTTCTTCGCCACCCACAATTTGCATGGACCAGGGCAAGGCGGCGACGCAGCAGATCAGGATGAGGGCGAAGATGGCGCCACGCAGTTGGCCCTGGGCTTGGTCGCGCAGGCCGTCGCGCTTGGCGATGACGCCGGCCATGGTCTTGAGGCAGAAGATGGTCAGCACGATGGCGCCGGCCATCACCAGCACGGGGCTGATGACCCAGAAGCGTTCGCCGGGTGCGGCGTTGCCTGGGATCATCAGTCGCAGGAGCGTGGTGAATCCGACGCCGGTCCAGAGGGCGCTGCTGGCGGTGGCGATGAAGCCGCCGATGGCCGCCAGGAAGGCCAATGCCCAGCCGGCGAAGCGGGCCACCAGCAAGGGCACTGGTACGAAGCCCATGACGAACAGCAGAGCGGTGCCCACCAACGCGAGGACGATGCCGGTCAGCGTGGTGCCCGGACTGCCCCAGCCGTGGCCGGCGAGGTCGTGTTCTTCGGCCACGTCGGCACGGTTCAACAGTTCGTCTTCGATGCCGAAGTCGTTGAGTTCCTGGGAGTGGTCACGCACGGCGAAGGGGACGGCCAAGTGCACGACGAGCAGGGCAATCGCCGTGATGACGGCGACCAATGCGGGTGTTCCATAATGTCCTAGAGCCAACGTGACCACCAGTGACGCGCCATGCGCCAGGCCGGTGATAAGGCTCACGCGCTGGCAACGGAGTCGTTGCGGCCAAGCCGCAACTGTTGGCGCCCGGCGAACCAGGCCGCGATGGGAACCAGCACGGGCCAGAAGCCGGGCAGGAACAAGCCGGCGTCCGGGCGGGGCTTGGCCGTGAACCAACTCATGGCGTAGACGATGGTGGCGGCAGCCCATAGTAGCACCATGGGCACGAAGAGCACGCGGAGCGTCGATTCGAGTCCGCTGGGTCCGCCGACGCTGCGGGCGGTGCCGATGAAGGCACCCAGGGTGCCGATGGCGACGGTCACGAGCGCAGCGGCCATCATGACGTCCAAGGCGATCTTGGTGAGGCGCCAGTCCTCTTCGCTGCCGTACCGCAGTGGTCCGGCGGGGGTGAGTTCGGCCAGCGTCGCGCCTTGAATGTCTTGGGCGGAGAAGAACAGCGGCGCGCGGCCGGTGTCTTCCACGTTGGTCTGCAGCCCATCGTTGAGGCCATCGGGGAGCATGCCGATGCTCCACGGGACGAACAACACGAGCGCCAACAACACGAGGCCGGCGCGGGCGGCGTCGGCGTGGCCCGTGGCGGTGTCACGGATGCCGTCGCGGTTGGCACAGACCTTGGTCATGATGTGCAGCCCTTGGTGCGCGGCGACCAGGGAAGCCGCTGCGGCGATGACGGGGCTGATGGCCCAAAACTGGGCGCGGAATTCGGTGAACGTGATGCTGCCCATGAAGGTGGCAAAGCCGGTGCCGACGTGGTAGAACGCTGGCACGGCCATGACGCTGGCGCCAGCCACGACGAGCAAGCCACCACTGGCACCAATCCAACGCGCTGCGTCGACTTGCAGTGGTTGGTGGCCCATGACCACCAGGATGGCGGCACCCAAGCCGGCGATGGCCATGCCGGTCAGGAGCAGCCCAAGGGACCAGCCCGCGGGCGCCAGCACATCGGGTGCATCTTGGTAGGCTTGGCTGGCTTCGAAGAAGCGGAACAGTTCGGCATCCGGTGCGGCCGGGCCCCGGAACTCCACGACCCCAAAGGGGAGAATCAGGTGGGCCAGCAGCGCGGCGCCGATGGCGATGGCGGCGACGGTGGCGGGGCGCCCGAAGTGTCCGTGGTTCATTCGTACACCACGGGTTCGGGGAAGTCGTCTGCCACCACGCCGGATTCACGACCCAAGACGTGGCGGGCGATTTGGCCGGCATGGATGGTGGCGGCGAGGCCGGCGATGGAGACCAGCAGTGGGATGCCCGTGGTGCGCGCCTCGAAGACGTCGTTGGGGTGGTGCAGCACGTAGGCCGCCAGGACGCCGAGGACCATGGCGACGAGTCCGACGATGACGGAGGCGAGGCTGGCGTTGGTGAGGAGCCTGCCCAGCACGGTCTGGCCCAGGTCTTCGAGGTGCGCGCCGACCAGGCCCAGCAGGGCGGTGGCGATGCCGATGACGAGCAGGGCGATGCCGATGTGGAATGCCAGGGTGAGTCCATCCCAGAGGATGAGGCCGGATTCGCCCACGGCGAAGGCCTCGTTCCAGCTGACTTCCCGCAGGAACACGATGTCCTGGACGCTCCAAACGAACGTGTCGCGGTCGCTGCCGGCTTGGGCCAACCCATCGGGCATGTTCTGGATGACCATGGGCAGGGCCAAGGTGACGGTGAGCAAGACGGCCATGGTGACGAGCAGACGGCCTTGGCGTTGGGCGGTCTCGTGGGCATGGGCGTCGAGGATGTTGCGGCGCCAGGCCATGCCCAGCACGACGAACAGGCCGATGCACAGGGCCACCACGATGCCGGCGCTGATGGGGATGAAGCTGCTGAACAGGTCCACAGGGCTGTGGTCGCGGATCATGGCACGGTAGACCCGGGGCGGTCCATCGGAGCCGAGCGCCATGTTGGTGATGGTCTGCGCGATGGCCTTGCCAGCCCACAGGGCATTGGCGTGCAGGACAAACGCCGCCATGAGGCCCGTGAGGCTGCCCGCGCCGAGGATCGCCCATTCGCCGGCACGACCCGGCATGGCGTGGCCGGCCAGGAAGAGAATGCCGAAGATGCCGAGGCCCACGGCGGGCAGGAGCATGTACAGGTACCCGGTCCCGGGCACGGTTTCGAGGGGTTCCCCTTCACTCTCGGCCGTGGCCCGCGCGTTGTGGTATTCTTGGAAACCCAGCACCTCGTCGCGTTGCAGGTTCCCTTCCGGGTCGTGGGCCTGGACCTTGGCAAACGGTGCCGCGAGCAAGACGGTCACGATGGCCACGGCGAACACCGCGACAAGGACGGTACTGACACCAACACGCATGGATGGCGAGCCGACCCCAGGAAGCCCACTAAACGATTGGGGTCACGTCCTCGTCATGCGCGGTGCCCGCGCAGCAGGGGCGACAAGGCATCGAGTGCGGCTTGCAGAGGCTCCGGCGCGACGCCCAATCCGATGCGCACGTGGCCAGGGCGTCCAAAGACGTCGCCGGGCAAGAGCAGGATGCCGTCTTGCAATGCGCGGGCGGCCAAGGCGCGGGTGTCGCCACCGACGTGGGGGAAGGCCGTCAGCTCGCCGTGGGCTGGATCGAGTCCATGCGCGGCGGCCCATTGTTCGTAGATGGGGTGGGTGGCGGCCAGGCGCTGCAATTTCTGGCCCCAGCGTTCGTCGCGCAATCCAAGCAGGATGGTGCCAAGGCGCGTGCCGGGGCTGCTGGGCCCCAGCGACAGGATGCGGTGGACTTCTTCGATGTCCGCCATGACGCGCGCGTCGCCCACCGCCCAGCCGGCCCGCAAGCCGGGGGCACCCCAGCACTTGTTGAGGCTGCCCGTGGAGACCACGGCCGGGTGGGTGGCCCCCAGGACGTCGTGGTCCGTCAATTCTCGATACACTTGGTCGACCAGGACCAGGGCGCCGTGGGCGGCGGCCGCGTCCGCGATGCGGTGCACGCCGTCGGTGTCAACGACGTCGCCGCTGGGGTTGTTGGGGCTGGTGAGCAACACGAGGCATGTGTCGTCGTCGATGCGGTCGGCCATGGCACCGGCATCGAGTCGGCCCTCGGCGTCGCGGTCCACGAACTTCACGACCCCACCCAGCCCTTCGGCTGCTTGCCACAGCGGGGCGTAGGTGGGGCGTTCGCTGAGCACCTTGGCGCCGTGGCGCACCGCGTGGGCGACGACGGCGGTGTTGGCGGCGCTGGTGCCGGCGGTGGGGCGCACCATGTCGGGCCGCACGCCCAGGTGCTGTGCCACGGCGTCGCGGAACGTCGTCTCGGCGTGCAGGTCAAAGAGCGCCACGTCCTCGGGCACGATGCCTCGCGGCAAACCCTGCAGGGGGTCGTCGGGAACGAAGGCGGACGCACCCAGGTTGTGTTTCGGGGCGCCATCGCGCCAGGCCTTGGCCAGAAGGCCGGCGTGTTCGAACGGACGGAACTGCACACGGGGCAGACACGGCCCGACTTCAAAGCCCCCGTCGCCGACCCGGCCACGGAGGTTTATCAATCGGTGCCGGAGTCCCCAAGACGCATGCGGTTGGCCGTGGCCTTGCTCATCCTCCTCATCATGCAAGGCGTGGGCGCTCAGGCGGCGTCGACCGAGCACTTGTGGTACCTGACCGGGCAATCCAAGGATTTGCCCGAGCAGGGCCTTGACAATGTCCAGGTCATGGGCCCCGACTTGGCCAACACCCAGAGCCAAGCCAGCTTCAGTTCCGCTCCCAGCGACCCCCTCACCGGAGGCCAGACCGTCCGCGAGTTGCGCTGGTACTGGGACGGGACCTGGGCCATGGACACGGAGATCTTGAGCGACCCCGTGGCGGTGTTGTACGTGCAGGCCAGCCTGCAAGTGGACGTCACCGTGCGCGTGGAGTTGTTCAGCGTGGACGCCGCCGGCACGGCCAACCTGGCCAGCGCCGAGCGCCGCGTGGGCGTGGGCGACTCCAGCCAGACCGAAGTCCGCATCCCGATCCCCGCCAGCCAGCAAGTGATGATGGCCGGCACGACGACGGGTCTGCGCGTCGCCATCGAAGGCAACAGCTTGGCCACCGTGCTGCAATACGATTCCACGCAGACCCCGAGCCGCATCGAACAATTGCTCGTCAAGCCCTTGGACAGCGACGAGGACGGCGTCCCCGACACGTTGGAGCGTGCCAGTGGCACCGACCCCTTCGATTCCCGCGATCCTGGCGACGGAGCATTCGACTCGGACCGGGACGGCTTGAGCGATGCGCTCGAAGCAACACTGGGGACCGACCCGTTGCGCCGCGACAGCGACGCGGATGGTTGGGGCGACGGCGCGGAGCACCACCTGGGCACCGATCCCCTGGACGGCAGCGATGTCCCCAGCGACCTCGATGGCGATGGCTTGGCGGACGCCTTCGAACGCCGCTCCGTCACCGACCCGACACGCCGCGACAGCGACGGCGACGGCATCAGTGACTGCGACGAGGACGAAGACGAAGACGGCTTGAGCCATTGCCAAGAGCAAGACCACGGCACCGACCCGTTGGATGCCGACACGGACGGTGACGGTCGCCTTGATGGCGCCGAAGTCGCGGCCGGCACCGACCCCCGACTCCATGCATCGCCCCCCACCCCGCCCGTGCCGCAGACCTTCGAGGTCGTGGCGGCCTTGATTTTCCTCGTCGGCACCGGCGCCTTGGCGTTCGTCGGCCTCTTCGGGAGGCACCGCCTGTGAACAAGCGCACCTTGCGCCGGCTGCTCAAGTGGAGCTTCCCAGCCAACGTGGTGCTCTTCGTGCTGGCCATCCTGGATTATTCCTTGTGGGATTCCACGGGCATGTTCACCATCCTCAGTCTATACGCCATCCTGCTCATCGCGGTCGTCGTCGTCTTGGTCCTCGACGCGACACCGGCATTCCGACGCGTCGGCCTGGAGGCCGATGACGACGGACCGAGGACCATCGTCTACGGGAGACCATAATGGCCGATACAGCGATCCTACCCGACTGGGCCGCGCATTACGTGCAAGAGAACGTCACGCCCCACATGCACGTGGTGAACGTGCTGCCCATCGACAAGGGGGGGCTCAAGGGCGCCTTCCTTCTCAACACGAGCAAGGGCGCCGTGGTCATCCAAAAGGGACGACTCGGAGACGTGGACCAATGGTTGTTGCCGTTGCCGGGGGAACACATCACGTTCTCTTGCAAGCAATGCAGCGAACGCATGGACCTGGTGGACCCCGAGGTCCCCCGCGCCGTGTTCTGTTCTGCCTGCGGCCACCAGCACTTCTTGGTCATCCAGTCCGGTGAGTTGGCCGTCGTCGAAGGCGACGCCCCGAGCCCGGACGACATCACCGCAGGGTACACGTTGTACCGCCGTGGCCGCGGCGGGCAGGCGACGTACTTCTTTGCCAAGAGCAAGCCACGCAACGCCCGACCGGCGGAGTTGCCCAAGGACGCCACCGTGGAGGCCAACCCCCGCACCGGCGTGCCCGAAGTGCGGCTGCCCGAGACCACCACCGGGACGGCGTACTACGCGTACCGCGGCGCCGAACAACCGGTCGCCAAGGTCGAGGGCATCGGCGACGCCTACGCCCAGCGCTTGGCGGAAGCCGGCGTGGAGACCACCGCGCGCTTGTTGTTCGAGGACGCGGCCTCCCTTGGTGCCCGCGTGGACGTGCCCGAGAAGCGGGTGCGGCGCTGGCAGGCCCAAGCCGAACTGATGCTCATCAAGGGCGTGGGGCCGCAGTATGCGGAGGCCTTGGCACGCAGCGGCATCGACTCCGTCAATGCCCTCAAGCGCGGCGACGCCCAGGCCATCGCGGACCAGGTGAATGTCTACTTGGACGCCTTGGGCAGCCAAGTGGTGGGCCAGAAGGTGACGGTCAAGCGCGTGCAGGGCTGGCAGTCGGCCGCCTCGACAATGCGCAGGGTCCGCAGCAAGGTCCCTGCGCGCTGAGCGGCGGGTCCATATCCAGGCCGTGACTGCCCCGGCACAATGTACGCCTGCCCCCACTGCGAGAGCACCAAGATGTTCATGGCGTTCAAGGACGGGCTCCTCATCAAGGTCCTGGAGGACCACGAGGACGTCGACGGGTTGGATTCCGTCAACGAGTTGCTCTGCTCCGAGTGCAACCACTGGTTCGAGAACCCCACCAAGGGCGCGGGCCGGCAACCGATGACCGGCGAGTTGGTGACCATCACGGGCTTGAAGGGCAAGGGCACCATCAAGGTGGTCGCCACGGGCATCGAGTTCCCCTTCCACTACGATTCGTACGAGGAGGAGGCCGTGGACGTGCTGCGCGAGGAAGACCTCGACTTGGTGGAGGCGTTGCGGGAGTTCAGTAGCCACCACGACCACCAGTTGGCCCTGCGCGTCAAGGAGCAAGACAACCCCAACACGTGGGTGTACCGCCTCAACGCGCGGCGGCTCTGGAAGGCCCTTCGCAAGTAGGCACCTTCATGAGCCCGAGCTCGGCTGGCGGCGCAATGCTGTCGAGCATGCTGACGTTCCTTGCGAGCTTGTACCCGATGATCGAGGCCAGCGACTTCGCTGCCCCGACCCCCATCATCATCGCCATCGTGCTGATTGTGGTGGGCCTGCTCATCCTGCGCTTCATCATCAAGACCGCCGTGACGGTCATGAAGATCGGCATCCTGGTGGCCATTGGCGTCGCCACGTACGTGGGCCTGACCTTCGTGATGGACGCCTTGGGCAGCTAGAGCGGCCGCCCGGAGAGGATGCGGGCCCCCACGGGGTCGTCGGCATCCAGCATCGATTCATCCCACGCGGTCAGCTCGGGTGCTGGCCAGCCAGCTTCTCGGACGGCGTCCAGCGTGGGGCCAATGGCATCCAACGCGGCGTCTTCGTCGTCGGTGATGATGGCGATTCGCACGGGGCTGTGGGGATCGTCGCGTCGTTCCCCCGCGTCGCTCCACTGCATGAGACGCCCCGGCCCTTCGTAGGCGGCGGCCACAACAGCGGCGATTCCAGGGGGCGGCGAGCGCCGCAACCAGGGGACCCATGGGCTGGCTTCGTTCAACTGGATGCGCGCGGCGCGCCCCGGGCGCAGCACGTCGACCAAGCCAAGCGCGGTGAACTCGTCGATGGCGCGGCTGACGATGCCGGGCGCCAGCCCCGTGGCCCGCGCCAGGTCGCGCACGGATTGCGGTGCGGCGGCCCCGAGCAGGGAATCCAGCACGGCGCCGCGGCCCCGGCGCCCCAGGCTGGTGAGCAGCGGATGGTCGGCAAGCACACATTTGTCACAGATTCGTGACATTTGGCGTTTCTCCTGTTGGCTCGCGTTGCTAGCCAAGGACCGCTGCGCCAAGGCTCAAATATGGGACCTTTGTCGGCCGCCCCCATGGCACTCGCTCGTGCACGTCAAGCCGCCCGCCGCGTCAAGGACCGCTGGAAGGCCAAGCAATGGTACCAGGTCACCGCGCCTGCCGCCTTCAACACCAAGAACATCGGCGAAACCATGGCCGATGAGCCCGCCAAGCTGGTCGGCCGCGCCGCGGAAGCGACCATGCACGAACTCACCGGCGACATGAAGCAGATGCACATCAAGCTCTTCTTCCGCGTCGAAGAGGTCGTCGACAACCAGGCCCGCACCAGCTACCGCGGTCACGAGATGACCAGCGACTACGTGCGCCGCCTGACCCGCCGCGGACACACCAAGATCAGCGCCGTCTTCGACGTCAAGACCAAGGACGGCAGCCGCCTCCGCGTCAAGCCGTTCGCCGTCACCGACCGCCGCTGCCAGACCACCAAGGCCCAGGCCATCCGCGCCCTGATGACCGAGATGATCACCAAGGCCGCCTCCGAGAGCACCCTCACGTCCTTCCTGAAGGACTGCCTCACCGGCGACCTGACCACGGCCATCTACAAGGAAGGCCGCAAGATCCACCCCTTGCGCCGCGTCGAAGTGGCCAAGGCCGAGGTCATCAACGCCCCCACCATCGAGATGGACGAGACGCCCATCATCGTGGACGAGCCCGAGCCGGTCGAAGAGGACGACGCTGTCGAACTCGACGCCGACGAGGACTCCGAGGACGAGACGGTCGCCGAGACCGACGACTCCGAAGAGTAAGCCACTGGCTGACCCTTTTCCTTCCTCTTCCCACCCTTGTGGGCCTATAGGGTAGTCTGGATATCCTTCCGGCCTTCGGAGCCGGGGACCCCTGTTCGAATCGGGGTAGGTCCGTAGCAAGCGCAGCAAGCGGAGGGCCTGGCCCGGTTCGGTTCATCTGCGCCCTTGCACGCAGTGCAATGGCGACGAATCGGAGGTGGTCCGCTCAAGCTGCGCGGCGGAGCGCAGCGAACGCCGCGCGCCGGGTTCGCAAAGGCGCGCAGGGCCTTTGCATCGGATGCGGGGTCGGTCCGCTGAACTTCCGTGACTCGACGGCGCTACCGCTCGTCGGTCAACTCAAACTGGCAGCGTGGCTGCCGTGCCACCCTACGGGCGGACTTGTGCGAGGAGGCTGGCGCGGTCCACCAAATCGGACATCGCCTCTTCTTCCCCCTCGCCCATCTCTGTGTCCTTGGCCAGGACGCCGATCAGGCTCCAAGCGATGGACTGCAGAGCGTTGACCTTGGCACCGTCCACGCTGCGTGGATCCCCGGGTCCATCCATGAGCGCCCGGACGGCGTTGCGCAGGGCCTCTTCCGTGTCGACATTCAATGCCATGACAACCACATTGGACTCGGTTCCCGCTCTATTAGGACTTTTGGTCAACTTCTGTGGCAAGGGCCGTCGTCTCCAAGAAGGCCCCCTTCCTGGCAAAACACGTGCCCAACTGGAGAAGCGAGGATTCCGTGGTCGTGTTGGCCTCGTATCTTGGCCGTCCGGCCGGTTGGCGCCGCCCACCAGAAGACGAAATGCAGCGGGTGGCCAACCT
Organism: Thermoplasmatota archaeon; assembly: GCA_041636435.1. Lineage (GTDB taxonomy): Archaea > Thermoplasmatota > E2 > JACPAO01 > JAHFTW01 > JBFGSX01. The sequence continues at coordinate 1,559 of JBFKTF010000004.1, read as the reverse complement.
GGTGCGCCAGGACATCGAGGTGGTGCGCCGGCGCATCGACGGATTCCGCTTCCTGGACACTGGCCGACCCGACGATGTCCGCCCCAGCCACCGAGACAAGCAGATTTGGGAGCGCTACCGGGACGACCCGATGCAGTGCGCCATGGACGCCGACTGGATCATCGAGGGCCGCAAGTGGCGGCCCGCGTGGCTCTACAAGTAGAGGCGTTCCGGCCAGGCCCGTCCAATGGCATGGGCCAAGGCGTCGTCGATTTCGCCGTTTTCCATGAGGCCTTTGACCCGCTTGGGGACCGTGTCGCATGGCATGACGACGTTGGGTCGCTCGGCGCTGTCGATGTAGTCGGTCTCCAGCATCCAACGACCCGATGGGTCCTTGGCGATGGCCTTGCGGATGTTGCTGCGCCCCGCGATGACGCTGGGAATCAGGCCATGGTGTTCTCCGTCGGCCACCAGGGGCCCACAGTAGTGCTTGATGACGCGGTCGCGGGGTAGACCAGCGTCGTCGGCCATGGCAGCGAATTCGGCCATGGTGTCCGGTTCCGTGTGCTCCGTGTGCAGCATGGCGGGGACGCCGGCCTCGGCGGCCACTTGCAACCCGTAGCGCAGCAGTTCGTTGTTCTTGGCTTGGACGTCGGCTGGCACGTCGAAGTGGGCGCGGCCGATTTCGCCCATGCAGTGGGCTTCTTGGCGCTCAAAGAAATCGATGCAGGCATCGAAGCACCGCCGGCCATACTCGAGGGCCTTGTCCCAGCCCACGGCCTCGGCGACCTTCATCGGCTCCAACGGGTAGGGGCCGATGGCGGTGTACACGGTGAGGCCCGTCTCGTCGCGAATCTGCTGGCTGAATGCAACGTGGGCCTCGCAGGTGCGGACGAATTCCTCGACGGACGTGGGGTAGCTGGGCAATCGCACATGGGCGATGCTGGTGCCGCCAGCTGCTTGGAACTCCTTGGCGGCCTCCATGCCCTTCCACCCATCGGGTGCGCAGTGGAAGTGGTTGTCGTGGATGGGAACGTCCACGCCGGGGCCAGCGAGGCACGATGCATGGTCTTGTCGCCCGGGCGCAAACCCATTTCACCCCGACCGGGGTGGGCCGCCCATGAAGGTCCTCATGGCCCTGCCCCTGTTGCTGGTCGCCTTGTCTGGCTGCACCAGCGAGCCCACGTTCGTGACCCCGCCCCAAGACGACGCGGGCAACTACATCGTCGAGATGACCGGCGCCCTCACCTACAGCCCGGCGCGCTTCGAAGTGCCCGCTGGCGCCACCGTCGCGTTCCGCAACACCGGCACCGTCTGGCACGATGTCGAATCCACCAGCGGCGCCTGGGCCACCAGCGGCCAGGTTGACGCCGGCGAGACCTGGTTCCTCACCGCTCCCTCGGAGCCCGGCGAGTACAACTTCTTCTGCAACCCGCACAAGGCCAACGGCATGACCGGCGTCATGCGCGTCGTCTAACCGGTTCGCAGCCCCCTCTTCCCCTTCTCCGCGTCGTCCTTGTTTTATGGCCACCACCTGTCGGCGGCCCCGATGAGCGTCCCGAAGCGGTACGCACCGGATG
>JBFKTF010000003.1:0-32607 GCA_041636435.1 Thermoplasmatota archaeon | reverse complement strand
GGCAAGATCCTGCGCATCGACGTCGATCGCGGCCGGACCTACATGGTGCCGCCCGACAACCCCTTCGTGGGCGACCCGGACGCCCTCGACGAGATCTGGGCCTGGGGCCTGCGCAACCCGTGGCGTTTCAGCTTCGACCGCGCCACCGGGGACCTATGGATTGCCGACGTGGGCCAGGATGCCTGGGAGGAAGTCAATTTCGAGGCGGCCGGAGGCAACGGGGGCGCCAACTACGGCTGGCCGGTGTACGAGGGCACGCACTTGCACGAACCCGGTGTCGCCATCGACCATGTGTTGCCGGTGGCGGAGTACGCCAACCAAGGAGGCGACTGCTCGGTGACGGGCGGCTTCGTGCACCGCGGCGACGTGTCGGGCCTCGTCGGCAAGTACGTGCTGGGAGACTATTGCTCGGGCACCATCCGCACCGTGGTGTCGACGGGGGACGGCTGGGCATTGCAAGACACGCTGGACACGGATTTGCGCATCAGCAGCTTTGGTGAGGACGCATCGGGCACGCTGTACGTCGTGGACCACCAAGGTGCGGTGCATCGGTTCGTGTAGGCAGGTCCGCGCCGGCGACCACCCAGACCGGCGCGGAGTGCCCACGGAGGACACAAGAGTGCCCTGCGGCGAAGCCCCGAAGGACCCCGCCGCAGGGACGACGGTGCGGCCACCGAAGTGGCCGCGTCCGTGAACCCCCTCGGATGACGTTCCGAGGCGGGCAGCCCAATGAGCGGCCCGCCCGACCATGTGGTCAGGGGTCGGCGCGGATGCGCTGGCATCGCGGGCCCGTCTCTCGACGTGCCCACCCGAGGGCCCCGGTGGCTTCCGACCGGGTCGGCTGCGTGGCGGGTGCGATGCGACCACGGCCCGCGCGGTGCGCAGGTGTTGCGGGCGGGGCGGGCAAGCCCGTCCCGTCCGCGCGCCATGGCCCCGTCCGTCGGCGCCGCCGCCGTTGCCGGGGCGGTGGTCACCGAGTCCTTGGCCGCCTGCATCCCGAGGGACGCGGGCGCCTGGATGGGCACGGCGTCGCCCCGTGGGGCGTCACCGGGCCAAGGGCGCGGTTCCCGGGCCGCGACCATCCCTGGCCGTGACCCACCGACGATCCGGCTCCGGTGTCCCGGGCGCCATGACGACCGTCGTCGCCGCTTGCGCGGCAAACCCAATGAAACACGGGGCAGACAAAGGCGTTCTCGGGAAAGCCGCCTTCCACAGTGGCCTGTGTGTCACGCTTCCGGTGCATCCGCTGGACGTGGACATGCCCACGTTGGCACCGATGGTTCCCTGGATGCGGGACCCTCCCATGGCGGCCATGCGGCCAAGGCGAGCGCCCGCGCACCGCCACCTCCACGAGACTCCTACGGAGTCACGCGGTCATACGGCCCACAAGTGGGCCGCAATCCGCGGGACACGCCTACGGCGTGACCCGATCCATATCCCGCGGGAACAGGATGGCTTCGCGGATGTTGCCGAGGCCCAGCATCTGCATCAGGATGCGTTCGATGCCGATGCCGCAGCCTCCGTGGGGCGGCATGCCGTATCGGAACGCTTCGAGGTAGTCGCCGAAGTCGGCGGGGTCGAGGCCCCAGCGTACGATGCCCTGCTTCAAGAGCTCGGGGTCGTGGATGCGTTGGCCACCCGAAATGAGTTCGACGCCACGGAAGTCCAAGTCGAAGGCGCGGCACAGGCGGCTGTCTTGGCCGCCTTCTTCGGGTTGGATGTAGAACGGCTTGGGCGCCAGGGGCCACTTGGTGATGAAGTAGAATTCGTGGCCCTCTTCCTCCATGGCCTTGCCGAGGACCTTCTCGGCTTCGGTGCCGATGTCGTCACCGAATTCGAGGCCCAGTTCGCTGCGGCCGTTGATGATCTCCAACGCCTCTTCGTATTGCACGCGGCGGAATGGCAGCGCGGGGACCTTGACGTCCGCGCCCAGGATTTCGACTTGCTTGGCGCAGTTGGTGGCGACGCCTTGCCAAATGGCGTGCAGCAGACCTTCGATGGTCTGCATGACGTCGTCTTCATCGCGGACCCAGGCCTGCTCCAAGTCAAAGGCGGTGGATTCGTTCAGGTGGCGCGTGGTGGAGTGCTTCTCGGCGCGGAAGTAACGGGCAATTTCGAAGACGCGGTCCATGCCCGACGCCATCATCATCTGCTTGTACAATTGGGGCGACTGGCTGAGGAAGCACTTCTGGCCGAAGTAATCCACCGTGAAGGTGTCCGTGCCGCCTTCGCTGCTGGCGGCGATGATGTTGCTGGTGTGGATTTCTTGGAAGCCCTGGGCCGTGAGGTATTCGCGGCCGGCGCGCAGCACTTCGTGGCGAATCTGGAAGATGGCGTTGGCGCGGTCGGTGCGCACGTCGAGGAAGCGGTTGTCGAGGCGGGTGTCGAGGCCGGTCTCGATGTCATCGTCCCAGAGGGCCATGGGCAGGGGCGTCTCGGCCACGTTGAGGATTTCGGCGCTGGTGGGCAAGACCTCGAAGCCGGCCTTGGCCTTGTCCGATTCCTTGACTTCGCCGGTGATGGCGACGCAAGATTCGGCGGTGAGCTTGGTGAGGCTCTCGAACAAGCCGGGGGCCTCCTCGGCCAGCTTCTTCTTCAGGAGAACGAACTGGACCCGGCCCGTGCGGTCGCGCAGTTCCAGAAAGGCGATGTTGCCCTTGGCGCGGACGCTGTCAACCCAGCCGGCGAAGGTCTGGGTGGTGCCGTAGTGCTCGCTGGTGACCTGGCCGCAGCCCAGGGTCCGGAGGCTCATGGCGCGGCCGAGTCGGGCGTCGCTCTTAGGCCCGTCGCCTATGCGCGCATGCGTTCGATGGGGACCACGATGCCGGCGAGGGCGGCCGCGGCGACGACGAAACCGCCAACAGCCGATTGGTCGCCCAGTTGGCCGTTGAACACGAGCGCCAAGACGAGGGTCAGGACGAGGCTGGCGATGCCGACGCCCTTGGCCCACATGGCGATGTCGTGGAAGTGGACCCACAAGAGGAGCCCCACGGTGGCGAGCATCGTGAACACCAGCACGGCGTGGCCAATTTCGGGCGAGGCGCCAAAGCCGACTTCGCCGTCTTCACCGCCGATGCTGCCGATGACCCAGAGGCTTCCGAGAATGCCCAAGACAATGGAGCCGCCGCCGACCACGAAGCCGGGCAGCGCCCGGTGCATGACGATGGCCACCACGCCAAGGGCGACGGCCAGGAAGCCGAGCAGAAGCTGGGCGGGGTCGACGAACACGATGGCGCCGATGGCACCGACGACGGCAGAAACGATGGCGAGGACCGGGAGGGTCTTCATGCCATTCCATCGAGCTGGTGCAAATAAAAGGGACCGTCAATCGTCCCGGCGCTTCATCATCTCGGACCAGAAGATTAGAACCAATGCCCAGGCGGCGATGATGCCCCCTGAGAGGAACATGAATTGCAACCCCCGCGTTCCTGGTTCGGGGCCGGTGTAGACCACGGCCAATCCGAGGATGAGGGAGCAGACGATGCCCGTGAAGGCCAGTTTCTGCATGTTGCGGCCTTGGCTCTGCTTGATGCCTTCCAAGCCCGCCACGTCGATGGTGGTGCGCAATTCGTTGCGTTCGATGCGCTTGACCAATTGGTTCAGGGCGTGGGGGAACGTGCGCCCGAAGCGCAGCAACTCCCCGACGGTCTCCTCGACGAGCTCCTTCTGCTTCTTCGTGTTCGTGATGTTCTTCCACACCAGCTCCGCGACCAGCGGATCCAGGACCGTGACCAAGTCGTAGTCGGGGTCCAGTTCGCGGCAGAACCCATCGAATTGGAACAACGACCGGCTGATGAGCATGAAGTCGGCAGGCAAGAGCATCTTGTGCCGCTTGGCCATGTCGAGAATCATCTCCATCATGCGTGGGTCGGCCACGCTGACCTGTTCCCGTTCGATGAAGTCGGACAACCGCTCGACGTCGTTCATGAATCGCTTGTGGTCGTATTCGCCGTGCTGTTCGCACAGATCGATGACCGCTTCGGCGATGCCTTCGACGTCGCTCTTGCCGACGCTGGTGATGAGCTTGAGGATGTTCTTGCTGCGCCGTTCCGTGACAATGCCCACGGCGCCAAAGTCCAGGAAGACGACCCGGTCGCTGCTGAGAATCATCATGTTGCCCGGGGACGGGTCGGCGTGGAAGATGCGGTGGACGAAGATCTGCTTGGCCATCGCGTGCGTGATGATGCGGGCGACGTTCTTGCGGTCGATGCCCAAGGCATCCAAGTGGTCCACGTGGGCGAACTTGATGCCGTCGATGAACTCCATCACCATGACGCGCCCAGAGCAGAGCTCCGTGTGCATGCGGGGGATGTGGACCTCGGAGTCGCTACGGAAGTTGTGGGCGACGCGCAGGGTGTTCTTCATCTCGTAGCGATAGTCGAGCTCCCGCTCCAGCATCGACTTGAGTTCGTCCAAGTGTTGCTTGGGTTGCCAGAGCCGGCTGGCGGCGAAGGTCTTCTCGATGAACGTGACGAGGCCCCGCAGGATCTCAAAGTCCAGCAGCATGTCCTCTTGGATGCCCGGGTGTTGCACCTTGACGGCGACCTTGGTCCCATCTTGCAGGACCGCTTGGTGGACTTGGCCGACGCTGGCGCTGGCCAGGGCCTTTTCGTCGAAAGCAGCAAAGATTTGCTCGACGTCCTTGCCCAGTTCCTCCTGGATGACCCGGCGCACGTCCTCGTAGGGACTCGGAGCGGTGCCGTCGTAGAGCTTCTTGAACTCGTCCGCAAACTCTTGGGGCACCAGGTCGGGCCGCGTGGCCATCAGTTGCCCGAGTTTGATGAACGTCGGACCCAAGGCTTCCAGCACTTGCCGGACGCGGGCCGCGACGGGGGTGCCGTCGCGGAGGGTGTGGTCGCCGCGCATGAGGGTACGCAGCAATCCCCAGAAGTCGTTCTCGACGAGGATCGACACGATCTCGTTGAAGCGGGCCATCTTGGACGGCCGTTGCCGGGTCTGGGGCACGCGCGTGGAAGGGTGCCGGTCCTTAAATCACGGCATGCGGCGTGGAACGCGCAAGAATCGCGGCAATTCAGCCGATGTAGTGCAGGTCGCCGGGCTCGCGGGCCGCTTGTTCGGCTTCGTGCAGCTGTTGGGCGATGCGGTCAATCTCCGCGGCCTTGTCGTCCAGATCGTCCAGGCCGATGTCCCGTTGCAGCAACTTGCTCAAGACGCCCAGGACGGCGCCGGCGGCTTGGGGGTCGACCATGTAGCCGCTGGTCTCGCCCATGAGGCACGCGCCACGCAGGCCACGTTCCATGCCAAGGCCCAGAAACAGGCCGCTGGCGCCGATGATGCCGCCGCCGGGTTCGTCCTCTTGGAACTTCACGCCGAGGCCTTGCAATTCTTCGACCATGTCGATGTCGGTCGCGGCGCCGAGGACCTCGGGGTCATCCACGGCGGCGCCCAAGCCGTACCCGCCCAGGGTGTACATGGTCTTGCAACCCAACGCTTCGATGCGGTCGAGCACCCCTTCGACGAGCGCGAACTGGCCGGGGCTGCTGAGGGGTTGGTAGTCGCCCGTGAGGAGCACCAGCGGGGGCGCATCGTCCCGAGCAGGGACCCACCAGAGTTGGTTGCGGACCATGCGCACGGTGCCGTCCTCTTGGACGGTGACTTGGGGTGGGAAGTCGTGGCTGAAGATGTCGCACCACAATTCCGAGTCGAGGCTGTCGACGAGGTGTTGCGCGGCGAGCTTGCCCACGTTGCCCACGCCGGGCAAGCCTTCGACGAGAATCGGGGCTTGCACGTCGGGCGTGCTGTGCTCCACGAAGCGCATCAGGTCGGTCATGCCTTCTCGCGGTCCAGTTGCTTCAGCTTGCGCCGGTACTCGCCACGGTGGTCCTCGGGACTGTACTTGGCCGGCCGATTGGGCCGGGCAGCGCCGCCACAGTGCGTGCAGGTCTCTTGCAAGGTGTACTCCTTGCACTTCGTGCAGCGCTTGAGCAGCACCTTGGCCATGATCAGGCCTCGTCGAGTTCGCGGTGGAAGGCCCCGGTGCCGCCGGCCTTCTGGATGGTGGCGACGGCACGGTCGGCGGCCTTGCGCAGTTGTTCCTCGCCGATCTTGTAGTCGGGGGCCTGCACTTCGACGCGGTAGTACGGGGCACCCTTGTAGGTGACCGCGATCTTGACGTCCTCGAATTCCGACTTCTCGGCTTGCTTGAGGGACTTTTGCAGGTCCTTGACGCCGGTGGGGCCGTTGCTGCGGACTTCGACGAAGCCGACCACTTCGACGTATTGGGCCTGGATGTTCTCCTTGGCGAAGTCGATGAATTCCTGGACCCAGTCGCCTTCCAGCTTCTCTTCCTTGAAGACGTCCTCACCGAGCTCGGCGGCGTCCTGGAATGCATCGTACATCGATTCCCAGACACCGAGGCAGGGCTTCACGACCATCGTCTGGATGGTCTCCATGTCCATGCCGAGGCGCTCGCTGAACATTTCCAGGAGCTTGTCGGCCTTCTGCTCGTTCTTCCAGCGCTGGATGGTTTCGCGGCGCTGGTGGTCGTTGACGGCCTTGAGGCTCAGGTCAATGTGGCCCTTGGATTCGTTGACGCCCTGCACCTTGCAGACGACGCGCTGCTGTTCCCGGACGAAGTCACGGATGCGCTTGACCCAGCCACTGGCGACTTCGCGGATGTGGCAGAAGCCCTCCTTGCCGCCGTACTCTTCAAGCAGGATGAAGGCGCCGAAGTTCTGCACCTTGTGCACGGTCCCGACGACGAGTTCGCCTTCCTCCGGGAATTCAGTCAGTTTGGCCACGCTTCGCCTAGTCGCCCCTTGGTCATAAAGAAAGGGGGACGAAGTTCGGCGCGGCGGCTCCGCTCAGGGGAGATTCAACGCGTGCCCAATGGGCGCAAAGTGGAGGGAAAGGGGAAAGGGAACCGGCCGGAGCCGGACACGGCGTGCGGTCGTCGCTCTATTCGAGCGTGCTGACGACTTCGCCCTTGACGTGCGCCCGGCCACCGGTGGGGGTGGCGAGGTTGGCGCCGCAGACGAGGCAGTCGACCTTGCTGGCTGCGCGCTGGAACATGATCTGTTCGTTGCCGCAGTCGGTGCACTTGACCTTGAGGAAACTGGAAGCCATTTGATTCACTCCGTGAGTTCGAACTTCTTGGCGCGGCGGGCCGCGGGCTGCTTCGTGTATTGGCACGTGCTGCACTGGTAGCGGAGCAGGATGCGCTTGGTCGGCTTCTCGCGGCCTTCGGGCTTGGGACGCGGGAAACCACGGTAGCCAGCGGTGACCTTGCGGAAACGACGCTGACCCCACTTCAGTTCCGAGGCGCGCTTCTTCTTGACGCGCTGGGTCTCGTGTTCGGTGTGCTTCTTGCACTTGGCGCAGTAGCGCTTGGTGTTGCGGGGGACCTTCATGGGGATTCCTCCGCCTCTTCCCTAACGACGACCGGTCTGACGATCCGGGGGCGCGATGAATGGATGAGAGGCAGGGTCGCCGACAAAGGACCCATATAAGACCGTTGAGGGCAGGGGCGCGGGCCGCCCTTCTGGACCATGCAGATAATCTACCGCCACCACTTGGTGCACTCGTGGCCCGGGTCTTGATCGTGGAAGACGATCCCCTCAACCGCATCGTCTACGAGCTGTTGTTCGCAGACCAAGGCCACGACGTGCGCATGGTCGCCAGCGTGGACGAGGCCATGGAAGTCGTCAACGACTGGACGCCCGACATCGGGTTGTTGGACATCCACCTGGGCGGCGAGAGCGGCCTGGATTTGGCCCGCCGCCTGCGCAGCCACCACCACACGCGCCACGCGCGCCTCGTCGCCTGCACGGCGTTCGTGGACCGCTACACCGGGGAGGAGGTCAAGGCGGCGGGTTGCGACGCCCAGGTCGAGAAGATCATGGACTTCGGCTTGTTCCGCCAGCAGATCTTGGCGGAGGTGGACCGTGCAAGACGATGAGGACCTGATCCTCACCTTGGCCCAGTTCCCGTTGGCCATGGCGGATTTGATTCAGCGCATCGCCGGGCAGCGCGGCACGAGCCCGGTGCGCCGGCAGCGCTTGATGGCGTTGCATCAAGACCTGACCGATACGGCCTCGGAAGCCACGGAGGCGTTGACCCAGCGGCGCAACATGGACACGGCCGAATTGTTGTCCAAGCTGCAACGAGCATTGTCCGCCGTGGACGACGCCATGGGCGACTTGGAAGCCGGCTTCGACGCGATGGAAACGCGTTAGGGTTCGAAGGGGCCGTCCCGCTCGGGGATCTTCGTCGTCAAGGCCGCCTTCACCAATTCCGCGTGGATGTCGTCGACCTTGCCGGCGTCAATCTGTTGCTTGACCCAGACCAAGATGACGTCGTCGTTGTTGGCGACGTCGTATGCTTCGCGGATCTTCACCATCTGCGCCATGCACTTCTTGTCTTGGGCTGCGGTGAGGAGTTTGCGCAGCATCTTGCCGCCGGTGCGGCGGCGTTCGGCGTTCTCGCGGCTGAACATCTCGCGCAGGTCGTGGTTGGAGTAGTAGACGGACGCGGCGATCTCGCCCTCGTCGTTCTGCTCCTGGAAGCGAGTGTTCTGCGCGCTGTGTTCCATGCAGCGGCGACCGATGCGCGGCTTAAGGGCGTTGGCTCATGCCGTGACGTCGATGGCCGCGGCCTTCTTGCGCTTCTGGAGCAAGGTGGCAATCGGTTCGGGCACGGTGGCCACGTCGCCCTCTTTGAGCAGGTAGGTCTGCATGTCGGGCCCCACGAAGGCCGGGATGTCCGACAAGGCGCGGATGGTGACTAGCGGCGTGTCGGGGGTGTCGGCCGGGACCGTGGCGGGGCTGGGTGCCTCCTTGGCTTCGGCAGGGGCTTCTGGCGGGGCCGGTTCTGGAGCCGGGGGCGCCGGAGCCTGGGCGACTTGGTGCGGCTTGGGGGCCGCCGCCTTGTCTTGCACGGGCTTTCTGCCACGCTCGGGGAGCCGAGCCCCCTCCAGAATCATCTGGCGCCCATCTTGCAGAGCGGCCAGGATGTGGTCGTAGATGCGCTCCTCGTCGGGAGTCAACCCATCGGGGCGTTGGGGATTCGGTTCGCGGACTTGGCTGAGCGCGTAGAGACTCATCTTGCGCTCGCGCAGGGCCCACAGCGACTCGGCGGCTTGCTGGGCATGCTTCACCTCGTCGGTGACCATCATGACGCGGCGGCTGAACGGATCCTTTTGTTGCTCCTGGCGGAAGTTGGCCATGACTTCCTCCAAGAACGAACGGACGTCGTGCCAGAACCTGCTCGGCGCTGGGCCCAGCTTGTTGCTGCGCCGCTCCGATCGGAGCATGTCCTGCAGCATCTCGTAGGAGATGCTCTCGTCCGCCACGGCCGTTGGACCCGCCGGATTCCTTTAACGGTTGGCGGTCAGGCGTCGATGGGGTGGGGGAGGTGCGTGAAGGCCCACAAGATGGCCACCAGCATCCCGATGCCGGCTTGGGCCAGGGGCAATCCCCAGGGCCGCGACCAGAGCCATCGAGATGTCGCGCCCACGACGACCAGCAGAATCGAACCCAACATGGCGGGGAAGGCCAAGAGGCCCAGGTGCCCCGCTTCGATGCCGCCCCAGACGCCGGCCACGGTGGCGATGGCGCCGACGATGGCGTCTCGCCGCCCCGGTGCGATGGCGTGGCCTGCGGCGGCGACCACGAGGGCCCAAGGTGCTGCGAAGGCGGCGATGCGCAGGCCTTGGGGCGTGGCTTCGTAGACGCCTGAGTAGACCCAATGCACGTGGCTGTGGTTGAACGGAATCGGCGTCCCATCGGCGCCGGGCCCTGGCCGGATGGTCAATTCCTTGGCATCCCGATGGTCACCTTGCACGCGGAACGCCACGGCGGCGGCTTCGTGGCCGCAGCCTGGGAGCACCCACGTCACGTCGGCCTCGGCGTCGTAATGGAACATGCGAGACGATGCATCGTCCATGTTCCATGGGCCCAGTTGGGGGCGCTGGATGACCAAGGCGTCGTCGTCGAGCACCGGAGCGCTCGCGCAGCCAACCTGGTTCACGAATGCATCCACGGGCCACAGTTGGGGCAGGGCCGCGGTGGCCAGCAACCCAACGACGACCAACGCCGCCTGGACGCGGGGAATCTGCACGCAGCCGGACCCGCTGGGGGCGGCTTAAGCATGCCTGGCGACAGCGCGCCACCCCGGCACCTAGGCAAGACTTGCTTGCTGCCGCGCGCACATCCAGACCGCGTGCGCCATGGGCACCTCGGTTTCATCGCCACCCTTGACGGCGACGCGTTCCCCGGCCAAGGTGACACTTTGGTCGCTGCGAGGCACGAGCTTGACGGGGTCCATGGGGAAGGCGACGGCGTCGCGGAATGGATCAAAGTCGTCGAGCTCGTCGCGCGTCAACGTCACGACGCGCAGGCCCGACTTGCCGTGCAGGCTCCCGGGCAAGCGAATCAGGCGCTTGACGTCCGCGGTGACGGGTTCGTCGGTTTCGCCCTTGCCCAGGGCCAGGGCGGATTGCGCCAGCACGTGCTTGCACACGCGCTTGACGACGGTGCCTTGCTCGAGGTAGCCCTTGCCGATGCGGTCCAGTTTCTCGGCATCGAAGGCATCCAGGAAGGTCTCGGCCGACTTCTTGCCAACGCCGTCGACGTCGTGCACGAGCCACGCCATGGCGTCGTCGCGGGGCGCATCCAGCACTTGGGTCTGGAGAATCTGCACGAGACTCCGCGTGAGGCGACCTTGCCACCCGGGCGCGTCGACGGGATGCATGTACTGCGCTTTGCGGACCTTGGCCCATTGACCTTGGCCGCGCACGTCCAAGGCCTTCTCCCAGATGAACGGGGACAAGTCCGGCTCGTCGGTGCCTTTGGCGGTGGGGACCTTGCCGGTGATGTAGTCGACGATCTCGCGGCGGGCCTTGTTGTCCAGGGCCATCATGCGCGGATCCATGACGTGGGCGTGGTAGCCACGGCCACCGGAGAAGGTGAGGAAGACGTCCTTGGGGTCGACGCCGAAGTCGCCGAAGATGAACTCGTCCAGCAGGCGGCGGAATTGGTCCTTGACGATGCGCAGCTGGTCCTCGATGGGCATTTCCTCGCCGCGGGCCTTGGCGGCTTCGGCTTCGTCCAAGTGGTCGGCGTCCAAGTCGAAGATTAGTTCGGCGCCGAGCCAGCCCTTGTCCGCCATCTTGAGTTCCGCGGGGCGGCGGTAGTAGGCGGTGGAGTAGTAGCAACTGTGGGGGGCCTTGTAGGCCAAGTAGTCGGTGAACCGCTTGCGGTCACTGTATGCGCGGTGGCGGAAAAACGGGGGCGGGCCGGGCTTGTCGGGCCACAACATGAAGCCGAATTCGCGGCGCGTGTAGCGATCCGGCATGGGCGGTGGGTTGTGGGCGTAGTACCAGGACCAGTTCTCCTTGAGCCAGTCGATGGTCTTGGCCACCGGCGGCGGAAACTGCGCCGGCGGTTCACTCATTGGCCGCCCCCGCCTTGGCCAAGGCTTCCTTCTTGCGCCGTTCGTGTTCGATGAGCTTGGCCGCCTTCTCTTCGTCTTCCTTTTGGAAGCGCAGGCGGGCACGGTAGTAGCTGAGCGGGTGCTTGATTTTGAAGCACAAGTTGTCGCGTGCTTCGAGGGGGCACACGCCGTTGGTCTGCATCCATCCGCAGCCCGGCGGCGTGTAGCCATCGACACCCCGGTCGCCCAGGATGTGCTCGATTTGGTAGCGGGACTTCTCGGGGTCGAAGTTGGGAATTTCCCGGAAGTAGTCCATGACGTCTTGGACGGTCATGCCGATGGTCCCGAGGAAGCTGGCCATGGCGAAGCGGCCGTGGTGGGGAATCATCTTGCCGTCCTTCATGTCGTTGAACAACGCCACGATGCAGGGCGGGAACAGTTCGCGCCGCACGGGGCCAAAGTCGCCGGTTTGCCAGTTCTCGCGGGCTTCGGCGAGCTTGGGGCCCAGTTCGTCCAGCATCGGTTGCAGGGCCATGCGGACTTCGTCGTGCACGGGCTTCTTGGCTTCCGCTTCCAGTTCCTCTTCGATGCGCTTGGCCAGGGCTTCGCGGCACAAGCGGGAGACGCTGAGCCCGCTCAAGGGGACCCAGCCTTGTTCGACGGGGCGGAGGATGAGTTTCCATTCCGCTTCGTGGGTGGGCGCCACCTGCAAGTAGTCGGTCATGTGGATGCGCCACGCGTCGCCGTGGGGAACCACTTGGACGCCCAGTGCCTCGGCGGCCACGGGGATGCTGTCGGCGTCTTCCTTGAGCACGGCTTCCAGGCGGGCACCTTCGGCTTCCGCGTAGCGGCGACGCAGGGTCCGATCCGCCACCAGCGTGACCAGCATGCGGGCGATGGGGACCGACAAGATTTCGGCCAGGGCGCCGCGCTCATCGGTGATGGTGACTGGCGGAATCTGCCGGTCGTCCATGGCGCCCTCCACCCGGGCCAAGCCGCGTCGGCGGACGCCGGAGTAGATGCCGCTGGTCAGGACCTGCCCCATGTCGGGGCCCACTTCCCGCACCACGCCGGGGACCTCCGGCAGGAAGGGGTAGTACGCCAGCCGGACCAGGTCCACGTCGTGGCCAGAGGCGGGGCCTACTTCAAAGCTCAGCAGCGCAGGTAGATCCCGTACTGGCCTTGGAAGCCCATGGGGTAGTAGGTGCTGCCACTGAACTCCACATGCAGTTGCCAGGTGCCGGCGGAGCCGGTGCGGCTCACGTCGTCGGCCGTCTGGCCTTGGCCGTCGAAGGACTTCTCGTAGACCTTGTCGCCGGAGCCATCGCGGACCGTGACGTCCACGCCGCCTTGGCCTTGGATGCCGACGGAGATGCGGGCGGAGCCGTCGCATGCGACTTGCTTGGATTTGCTGCCCGTCATCTGCCCTTGGCCTGCGATGGCGACCTCTTGTTCGCCTTCCGCTTCAGCCGATTGGCCTTGATTTCCCTGTTCGACGTCGATGCAGCCGGCGAACAGGACGATGCTGGCAAGGAGGAACACGCGTCCGACCATGGCCATCACCCCGACGCCGGGCACTTAGGGATTCCGGGCGGCGGGTGGGATTCAGCCGTAATGGGCCGAGATGCCGAGGCTCAGCGATCCCGTGTAGTCTTCGAATTGGAGCTCGATTTGCCACTCGCCGGGAACGCCTCGTTCGGAGTAGACGCCTTGGGAGTCGCTGCCGGTGAAGGTCTGCGCATAGACCACGAGGCCGGCGGTGTCCTTGATGGTGAGCGTCAGGGAGCCTTGTTGGACGTGGCCGCTGAGCCCGATGACGGCGCGGCTGGCGCCGTTCTCCCAGTCGTATTGCTCGAGCGTCGACTTGTTGCCGGCGCTCATGCTGTAACCGAAGCTGTCGGGGGTGTTGCCCACAGATTTCTGGTCGTAGGTTTGGGGACCATTGGAGTGGCCGCTGACGCCAGTTGGCGATCCCTCGTAGGCGACGCAGCCTGCAAGCAAGAAAGCGAGGCAGAGGGCCATCGCGCGTCCAATCATGCCACCTCAGTCGCGCCGCGCCGCTTAGCGGTTGTGCTCAGCAGGTGAGGCGGGCTTCGAAGGCGATGTCGGCACCTTCCCATTCGGCCAATAGGCGCCAATCGCCGGGTTCGCCAAACAGACTCCGTTCGTCGGAGCCCAAGGATGGTGCGCGCCCATCGCCCCCAAACTGCTCCTCCAACACCATGCGGCCGACGCCATCCAGGATGCGGAGTTGCAGGCGTTCGTCGATGCGTTGGATATCGAAGCGCAGCAGGACTTGGTCGCCGCAGGTCAGTTGGCGCTCGGCCATGAGGGCTTGGCGTTCGCCGGTGTGGTCGACCTGGATGGAGGTCTGCTTGCCGATGTCGTCGATGCAGCCAGCCAGCGCTAGGACGAGCAGCACGGCGCCGCAACGGGCGGCCGCGGGCCACCCCGTGGACGTCATCAGTCCGATTCGATGCGGGGCGCCAGCAGGTAGGTGATGTGGCCGCCGCCGCCGGCGATGTCGAACTCCATCTTCACCGGGTAGTCGGTGCCGAGGTTGAGGGTGATGGTGTCGCCGCCCTTGACGACCTTGCTCATGTTGGCAAAGTAGTCCAGGCTGAACAGGCTGCGGCTCTCCTCGGGGGCCTCCATCTTGATGAGGTCGTCGCCGGTGAGCTTGAGGTGCACCTGGTCGGTGTCGCCGTCGGCGATGAGCTCGAAGGATTCGCTGTTGGTGACCAGGGCGATGTGGTCGCTGACCGCCTCGCTGGCCTTGATGCCCTGCTGCAGCTCGCCGGCGAGGATGGTGACCTTGCTGGGGAGGTTCAGGTTGGGGACCTTGGGGTCGCCCATGTTGGTGGTGTCCACCAGGGCCATGCGGCGCGTGATGTGGCCGATGCTGAAGACGAGACGGTGGCTGTCTTCCTTGTATTCGAGGCCGATTTCGTCGCCGCTGCTGGCGAGCTTCAGGATGTCCTTCAGCTTGTCCAGGTCGATGCCAATCTCCATGTCGTCACCGTGGAACTCGGTGAAGGCGCCCTTGCCGAGACTGAGGTCGACCATGGCCACGTGGGCGGGGTCGACGGCCTTGAGGCTGATGCCCTCGGCGCTGATCTGGATCTTGGTCTCGTCCACGAGAGTCTGGACGGCATCGAGGACCGTCTTGAGCACTTCCGCCTTGACCTTGGCCTTGAACGCGGGCATGGTCTATCGAAGTGCCCATTCCTGGAGGGAGCTTAAGGCTACGCCGATTGTTACCAATGGTTCGTTTGGAGCCAACGTGCGTGCCTGCAAGCGGCGGTCACGCGGCGCGCGCCCACCGCACGAGACCCCAGACACCACCCACCACGACAAGCACTGTCCCGGTGATGGCCACCTGCGGAGCGTCCGTGAACTGGACAAAGACGAAGCGAAGCAGCAGCCCAATGCCGATGACCATCCAAGGCACCAGCCCGAACTGGCCAAAGAAACCCCTGGGTCGCCGCTCGCCCGTCTTCATTGACCCTCAGTACTCCCGCCAGGAGTACCCGCACTTCATGCACTCGTTGATTTCCGTCGGCGGTTCGTCGCTGCGACGGGTCTGCATGAGGTGGAAGTACGCCTTGCCGTGGCCACACTTGGGGCACTCGGCATCCTGCTGGGCTCGCGGGTCGTCGACCTTCTCGACGACGACGCGTTCCTTGCCGACGGCCTCGCCCTTGATGATCTGGCTCTCGGCCTTCTTGTTGGCACTCCAACCGCACTTGCGGCAGGTCAGCACGCCGTCGACCGGGTAGGCCATGCTCTTGCATTCGGCACAGAAAGGCATCGAGGCGTCCCAGCCCAGCGCACTTCAAAGGCGTGCTGGACCAGGCTAGCGGCGTCGGCCGGGCGGGATGCTGCCCCCACCTTCCCACGAGTCGACGTCCTCGTGCGTGGGGCGTGGCGGTGCCGTGGCGTCCCGCTCCGGGTGGGGGGCGTGGGCCGCTTCGGCGCGGGCGCGTTTCTCGTCGCGCATGTGCTCCAGCATCTCCCGCTGCAGCTCCACTTGTTCGCGCAGGTACGGGGTGCTGGTGGCTTCTTGGACGAGCCGCTCCAGGAGATACTTGGTCTCCGCGTAAGGTCGCACGCCGGTGAGTTGGTGGAACGACTTGGCGCGGCCCGTTTGGACTTCCTTGCCGCCGCCGGCGGACACCGCAGCGCCCCCGAAGATGCCGCCTTTGCTGCCACCGCCACCCACGGCGATGTTGGCCTCGGACTTGTCGGCGCCCAGCCCGAAGCCGGATTGGGTGACGGGGATGAGGGTCCCGAAATCGAACATGCGCGCCAGGGGGCCCTGGGTGCCGTCGAGGTCGGTGATGGCCTCGTATTTGAGTTGCCGTTCGTGGCGCACGAACATGCCGCCGCGGAACACGATGCGCAGGTTCGTGAGGATGTAGTGGTGGCTGCGGCGATCCAGCTCCATGCCGGCCAGGTAGGGGAAGCTGGCGACGACGAGGGCCAACGGGATGAGCATCTCGGGCACGATGTCGGTCATGACCACCGCGGCCGTGACGAGCAGGCCGATGAAGGCGTAGGCGAAGAACGTCCGCCATCGGATGGCCGCCACCGCGATGATGGCGCCCATGAGCAGCAGTCCCACGAACATGTAGACCACGGCGCTGGCCGTGTTGCCATAGAGCCAGGTCCACACCTGGTACCAAGCGCCTTGGTCGGCGTTCTGCCACCAATCGGTGCGGAAGACGAAGGCCAAGGCGATGCCCAGCAGCGCAGGCCACGCGGCGATGAAGTAGTAGCCAGCCCACGCGAAGGGGTGGGGCCGCAAGTCGCTCTCCATCCGTTCGCCGGGAAGCAGACGCATCTCCGCCATGTCCTGTGGACGTAGGACCGGGCCGGCAAAGGGATTCCGACTCGGCCTAGAAGCGGCGCGGCGCCATCATGCGCAAGGACCACGCCAGGCCCAGCAGAACAACGATGGATGCGGCGTTGATGACCAAGACGCCCCCGGGGACGTCCAGCAGCCGACCGCCCACTTGGACGGCGATGGCGGCCGCGTAGGGCAGCCAAGCAATCCAGGCCTGCACGCGGCCAGTCCACGCCACAGCATACCAAACGAGGCCCATGAGGACCGCCAGCGTGGTGCCCACCAGGCCAATGGACCAGACCAGTTGCCAGCCCAGCCAGTAGGCTGCGGGGGCAAAGGGCACGATGGCGAAGTACGCGCCGTACAGCACCAGCCAGAACGCCAGCACCGGCCAGGGCCGTTGGCGGATGAGACGGCGCACCACGGCGATGTCGCCTTCATCGGCCTCGCCTTTGTTGCGGACGTGGCTTGGCCGGGCCGATGGCATGGCGAAGACGGCCAAGGCAAACAGGGTCGCACCCATCCAAGTGGTCAAGTCCATGCCGGCCACGTCAAAAGCGAGCCGTTGCAGGATGTCCGTGGCAATGTACTCCAAGTTGTCCCGGATGCCAACGAAACCATGGGCCGCCGAGGTGTCGGGCAAGGGACGGCCAATGAGCAGGAACGCCGTGATGGCGGCCGGCGCGGCCACCATGGGAGCCAAGGCAGCGGCGATGAACGTGAGCGTCCCCAAGGGCCCCTTGCGGACCTGTTTGGGCGTGACGTGTCCGGCGTCGACGCCGACCTTGAAGCCGCGGATGCCGTGTCCGCCCAGGAGCATGACGACGGCGTGGCTGATTTCGTGCAGCAGCACGCCAAACCAACTGACGACGTTGTAGGTGGTGCGCTGGTAACGCAGCAGCTTGACCATGCCGCCCCGCAAGACGCGGTTGATGGCGAGCGCTTGCAAGCGCCACAGCAGCCACGCGATGAGAATGGGCGCCGCGGCGACCAGGGCGTCTTGCCAGCTGATCATACGACCTCCAAGTGGATGGGCGTCCCGTCGTGGGCATAGGCGCGCCAATCGTCTGGCCCGTACGGGCGGCACAAGATGAGGTGGATTTCCCCGTGGGCTTCGAACAACTCGAAGTCCGCTTCGCTGGGGTACGGATGCTCGTCGGGGTGGCTGTGGAGGCTGCCCCGGACCGTCTTGTCGATGGGCTGCATCCACATGTTGAAGATCGCGTGTTCGTCGCCGCTGACGGTGCCGGGCAGGAGCACCAATTCATCGATGGTTTCGCCCCGGACGCTGAGCAAGCACGCGAATTCGGCGCCTCGCTGTCCGCCGTCTTCGTAGAAGGCATCGCCACGGGCGACCGCGTCCTCGATGGCGGCCGTGTCGGTTTCCTTGGCCGCCTGCATCGCCATGTCCAGCACGTCGCGCTTGATTTGTTTGATCTTGGGGTGGGTGTGGGTTTCGCGGCTCCAGCGTTCCCACTCGGCCCAGTATTCGTCGTTGCTGCAGTTGGCCCACCAGTGGGCGTCTTCGTCGTCGGTCCACTGATCGCGGGGCAGCTTGTCGTAGCCTTCGCGGATTTCGCGCCACTTGCCTTTCTTGCGGCGGAAGACCATCAGCGCGTGAGCTTGGTGCGGACGCGTTCGTAGAATCCGGTGGTGAGGCGGACGAAGCGGGCCTTGTGGTCGCTGAGGCCGATGCGGAGCGTGGAACCGGTGTCCACGTTGTGCCCCATTTGGCCATCGATGACGGCGCGGGCCTGTTGCAGGCCTTGGGCGCTGTCGCGTTCCAGCAACGTCACTTCGATGCGGGAATCGGCGGGGACGACCCAGGGTCGACTGGCGAGTTTGAATGGCGCAATGGGCGCCAAGACGATGCCATTGACTCGCGGGTGCACCAGCGGGCCACCGACGCTCATGGCGTAACCCGTCGAGCCGGTGGGGGTGCTGACGATGATTCCATCGCCGCGGAACGTGTCCAGCAGTTCGCCATCGACGTGGACGTGGAAGCGAATCAGTTTCGCGATGCGGCTGGTCTGCAACGTCACTTCGTTGATGGCGTCGCTGAGCACCTGGCCATCGAGCGTGGTGCGCAGCCGGTGGCGTTCTTCGATGCGGTGGCGTCCGGCCACGACCTCGTCGATGGCGGCCGCGGCATGGGGTGGCTCCACCTCGGCCAGGAACCCGATGGCGCCGGCGTTGATGCCCAGCACGGGCTTGTCCGTGTGGTGCTGGGTGTGGAGGATGGTGCCGTCGCCGCCAATGGTGACGAACAAGTCGACCTCGTCGTCCAACTGGGCGATGGGACGGGTCTCTTCGCCAATGGCGCGCAGCTCCTCGTCGACGAGGACTTCTTGGTCGCGGGCCTTGAGGAGCCGAATGACTTCCTCGGCCTCCTTTTGGACGTGGGGGATGCCGCCTTTGCCGATGACACCCCACTTCATGCGACGGCCTCCAGAGCGCCGGCTCGGCCGGCCACGATGCCGATGCGGCGGCGCACGTCGAAGTCCAATTGGACGGGGCCGCCTTGCGGGTCGTGGTGCTCGCCTCCGGCGCGGTCCACAAGGTGCATGCCGGCGGCGATGTCGATGTTGCGCAGCCAGGGTTGGCGCACCAGGAAGGCATCCAGCGCGCCCGTGGCGATGTAGGCCATCTCCAGGGCGGCGGAGCCCAAGTCGCGCATGTGGTGGCCGCGGCGCCCTTGTTCCGCCTTGATTTCGTCCTTGGCCGAGTCGGCGATGACGGCGACCATCACTTCGCCGGGGTTGAATGGGCGTGGCTCGTGGACGTCGCCGTCCACGCGGACCGGGCCTTCCCCGGCGTGCACGGTCTCGCCGGTGACGAGGTTGCGCACCACGCCGGCCAACAAGTGGTCATGGCCGGGGCCATCGGCGATGGCGATGCTGGTGCAGAAGAACGGGATGCCGCGGGCCGCGTTGCGGCTGCCATCCAATGGATCCACGTAGGCCCAGAGGCCGGATGAGGCATCGCCGCTCTGGCCACTTTCTTCGCTGATGACGCCGATGCCCAAGTCCCGTGCCCGTTCCAGGATGGCTTCGTCCAGGATTTGGTCCACGCGCAGGGTCGGGGTGCCATCGGCACCGGTGCCCACTTCTTGGTGCAGGTCGTCGCGGTGGCGCACCGCGCGCCATGCTTCGCGGGCGGCGTCGGCCAGCTCGAGCGCGTTCTGTTCCGGGGAGGGCACGGTGGCCACCATGCGTTCCCGGGTTCAATGCTTTGCCAAGAAGAAAGGGATGAGGCGCGGGGTGGGGCCTAGGGGTGGATGTCCCAGCAGACGTGCCAGCCACCACGGCTCCAGCCTTCGCAGTAGATGCCTTCGCAGGGGCCACCTCCCGTGTTGACGACGTCGCCAATGACGCAATAGGAACGGGTCTCGGCGTCGGCGCCGACGTCGAGGTCCGCTTCGGCGGCCACGGTGGGGGCAATCAAGAGCAGGCTCAGGGTGAGGATGGCACGCATCATCGATGCGCCATCGCAGGCCATCGTCAAGAACGGCGACCCCATGGTCCGGATCTATCGAATCACGCACGCTCTTCGGCGTGGGGGTCAGGACCAAACAGGGGCGGCGGGGGCAGCTTGCCTTCCTTCTTGGCGGCCGCCACAGCTTGTCGCCGGTAGACGAAGAAGATGGGCAGGCCTGCCAGGACGACGAGGAAGCTGAACACCCGATTGAACAGGTCCGCGGTGAGTGCGCCGCCGGCGGCGACCGTGTCGGCGATGGCGCCGGCTTGGTCGACGATAAGGTACGTGACGAACGTCCAAGCCACGATGGCGTAGGCGACGGGCAGCACCGGGTAGAGGGGCACCTTGTAGGGGCGGTGCAAGTGGGGGTGGGTGCGGCGCAGCACGATGAGCCCCACGGCGGCGAGGCCGTAGAAGAAGAACGAGATGAACACCACGTTGTCCGTGAGGGCTTCGAAGTCGAAGAACAACAGGAAGACACCGCCAAGCAGTGCTTGGAACAGGATGGCCCAACCGGGGGTGTGGTGGCGCGTCAGGCGTTCGAAGATGCGGGGGAAGAGGCGGTCGCGGGCCATGGCGTAATAGATGCGGGGACCACTGAGGGTGATGCCGTTGAGGGCACCAAAGACGCTGATGAGAATCATGCCGGCCACGATGTTCTCGCCGCCCTCGCCAAAGAGACCATTGGCGGTGTTGGTGGCGACGGTGCGGGCGTTGTCGTTTAGTCCCGCGACGCTGGCGTCGGCCAACCCTTGGTAGCCCAGGACGTTGAGGTAGCCAAACGAGATCAGGATGTAGAGGACCATGACGCCGACCAGACCCAGCAACATCGCCTTGGGGATGTTCTTGCCGGGGTTCTTCAGTTCGGACCCGACGCGGACCACGTTGGTCCAGCCATCGTAGGCAAACAGGGCACCCACCATGGCGACGCCGAGGAAGAGGCCCATGTCGAAGCCCGTGAGGTTCTCGATGGCGCCGTCCTTCTCGATGCTGTACTCGGCGGTCTCGAACAAGCCGACCTCCGGAGTCAGGGCGTCACCCGCATAGGCCAAGGCCGCGATGGCGAGGCCGACAATCACGATGCCTTTGGCGGCAGTGAAAACCATCTGGACACCGCCGCCGTACTTGACGCCGTAATAGTTGACGATGGACAAGATGGCGATGAGGCAGATGGCAAACAGGCGCACCGTGGTGAAGGGCGGGAAGAAGGCGCCCGGGATGTCGAACAGGACGGTGCCTTCCGAGTTGCCGGCGATGACGAAAAGTTGGTTGCTGAACACGATGGCCAAGGCCGCGGCGCTGCCGGCAAGATTGATGGTGAACGCCACCCACCCCGACATGAAGGCCGCCAACGTCCCAAGGCCTTCCTTCAGGAACACGTATTCGCCCCCGGCGCGGGGGAAGATGGTGCCCAATTCGGCGTAGCACAACGCACCCATGAGCGTCATGAGGCCGGCGACGACCCACAGGACCACAATCATGGCGGGGGAACCGGTGCCTTGGGCGACGCGGTTGACGCTCAGGAAGATGCCACTCCCGATGACGATGCCCACAATCATGGACACGGCACCAAACAGGTTCAGTTCCCGCAACAGGCCGTCGCTGGATTCGTTTTCGGCCGGCACGGCGATCTTGGCAGCCATCGACCTGGGCCGATGGGGATGGCCGCATCTTGACCGTTGTGTCCAGCGACGCGGCTCCGATACCCTTTATCAGGAAGGGGGGCTCCCGCGCCACGAGCCCCATGAAGGAACAGGCTGAAGTCCGGACCCTGAAGGAAGGACGCTTCATGCTCATCGACGATGAGCCCTGCAAGATCGACTCCATCACGAAGTCGAAGCCCGGCAAGCACGGCGCTGCCAAGGCCCGCATCGAGGGTCGCAGCATCTTCACGGGCTCCAAGAAGACCTACACCGGCAGTGTGACCGACAAGATCTGGGTCCCTGTCATGGACCGCCGCGGTGCCCAAATCCTGGCCATCATGGGCGACCAAGCCCAGATCATGGACGCCGAGACGTTCGAGACCTTCGAACTGCCCATCGGCGACGTCGAAGGCGTCGAGGCCGGCAAGGACTGCGTCTACATCGAGTCCATGGGCCGCCGCATGCTGCAGTCCGTCAGCACCTCGTAAGCGGATTCGCTTCTTCTTCCTCTCCTCCCTTTGCTGCACCTTCGGTGCGTCGCTTCGTGCAAACGGCCAAGTCGGAGCCCCGGCTGGCCGCTTCGTGGACACCTTCAACGAACGCCTCGTCGCCAGCGCGGAGCGCGCGGGCAGCTGGTTGTGCGTCGGCCTGGATCCGGACCCCGAACAGTACCCGAAGGGCTTGGGCGTGGACGACACGACGGAGTTCTTGTTGGGCATCATCGAGGCCACGCACGATGTGGCCGCGGCGTACAAGCCCAACGCGGCGTTCTTTGAAGCGCTGGGCAGCCTGGGCCACGAAGCGCTGATGGACGTCATCGCCGCCGTGCCCCCCGGCATCCCGGTCATCCTGGATGGCAAGCGCAACGACATCGGCCACACGGCCAGCAAGTACGCCGAAGCGGCCTTCGATGAATTGGGCGCCGACGCCGTCACCGTGACGCCGTACTTGGGCCATGACACGGTCAAGCCGTTCACGGACTACGTGGACAAGGGCGTCTTCCTGCTGTGCCGCACCAGCAACGCCAGCGCCGGTGATCTGCAGGACCTCGTCGTGGATGGCAAGCCGTTCTGGCACCACGTCGCCCACAAGGCGATGGAGTGGAACACCGACGGCAACATCGGTCTCGTGGCCGGCGCCACATACCCCGACGAACTGGCCGCCATCCGAGGCATCGTCGGCGACGGCGTCCCGCTCTTGATTCCCGGCGTGGGCGCCCAAGGAGGCGACGCCGCCACGACGCTGCACCAAGGTGGCGACGCCGATGGACGCTTCGCGGTGGTCAACGTGGGTCGCAGCGTCATGTACGCTGGCAGCGACGAGGACTGGCAGGAACAAGTCCACGCCGCCGCACGGCGCTTTGCCGCCGACCTCTGAACCCGCGCCCCTTTACGCCGCCACATCCATGGGGCATCGTGCCCCACGAGCGCGTGACGGTCCACCCCAGCAGCGGCAAGCACAACAGCCTGTGGCACGTCTACCGCGACGTCGGGTTTTTCCGGGTGTTCTGGAACACGTGGTGGATCCTGCTGGCGCGGTGGAGCCCCAGCCAACGCCTCAAGGCCATCATGTACCGGCTGTGTGGCGCCAAGATTGGCAAACACGTGGCGTTCGGGTTCGAGGCGACCTTGGACATCCTCTACCCCCAGGACGTCACCATTGGCGACAACAGCATCGTTGGCTACGATGCCACCATCCTATGCCATGGCTACACCGTCAAGGACTACCAGCGCGGGCCGGTCACCATTGGCGAGGGCGTCAGCATCGGAGCCAAGGCACTCATCCTGCCCGGCGTCACCATTGGCGATGGGGCCACCATTGGGGCCATGGCCTTGGTCAACCGTGACGTGCCCGCCGGCGAGTTCTGGGCTGGGGTGCCGGCGCGCAAGGTGGCGCGCAAGGATTGAAGTGGCCGCGAAGCGGTGACGCTCCGTGATTGACTGGGAGCAATGGCGGCAAGTCGGACTCAGCGTCGACATCGCCAGCGGCGTGTTCTTCCTGGCGTTCGGTTTGTTTGTCTGGCTGAAGCGACCACGCACGAAGCCGGGCGCGGCGGCCGGATTGTTTGCCATTGGCCTCGGCGTCGCCGTGATTCCGGCCAACATCGTCTTGCTCGCCAACCCGGGCCTCAACAGCTTGGACCTGCATGGATGGCAAGGGCAAATCGCCCATGGATTCCAATCCGCGGGGTTCGCGCTCCTGATCCTGGCTGGGGTTCGGTTGGTGCGCTTGCACAATGGCTCGAGGCGCCGCGCGTGGCCCCTTGTTGCGGCCACCGTGCTCAGCGCGTTGGCCAGCGCCAGCATGGGGTGGAGGCTTGCACAGAGTGCCGTGGATGCACCCCTGGCCGCCATCAGCAATGCGTTTGCGGCATCCCTGGCCCCGTTTCTGCTATGGATGGTGCTGGCGCTGGATGCCCGCAATGACCGGACGCGGTTGATCCGTCTGGCCATCGCGCCGTTCGCGGTGACGTGGGTGCTGACCAGAACGGCCGAATTCCTTGGCCGTGGCTTGAACGAAGCCCCGATTGTCTGGACCCTGGTCATCGTCTATGCGCTGGGCGCCCTGGCCGCCGACCGGGACGACCACAAATTGTTCGCATGGACCGCTTGGTGGGCCGTGGCGGGATTGACGTGGGGCTGGTTGTTTGCCGACCACCACCCCAGCGATTTGGGATTCCTTGGAGCGATGCGCATCATGGCGGTGACCATCCTTGGCTACGCCGTCGTACGCCACCGCGCCTTCGACATCGACGTCAAGATTCGATTCACCATCCGTCAATCGACCTTGGCCACCATCTTCGCGGCCGTATTCGTCGGCGTCCAGTTCATTGTCTCGGAGAAGCTAGGAGACGATCGCGGTTTGCTCGTGGGGGCCGTGGCCGCCGGGGCACTGGTCTTCGCGCTTGGACCCCTGCAACGCCTGGCCGAGCGAGTCGCCTCCATGGCGATGCCCGAGGCGAGGCCAATCAAGGAACGCTCGGACAACGACCGCGAGGCACTGTACCAGGCCCTGGCGGAGGAAGCCTGGGGCGACGGGCACCTCACCGCGGCCGAGATGAAGGTCTTGGACAAGGCGCGGGAGCGCCTTGGTTTGTCGTTGGAGCAAGCCCACGCCATCGACGTCGCGGCCCGGGGTTGATTACTCAGGAAGCCGCCACAAGGTCCCGCCCGCGATGCGCACCGCCTCGATGGTGCCCTCGGCCGCCAAGCCATCCAGGACGTCCATGGTCTCGCGGGGCGTGGTGCCTTGGATTTCTTGGATCTCCTTGGTCGTCAATGGCCCCATGTCGAACAACAGGTCGATGGGCGTCCGGGTGTCGCGGGGCTGCACCCATGGCGCCCGTTCCTTGAGTGCCTGTTCCACTTCGGGGTATGGTCGGTAGCCAGGCAAGACGCGGGGCGCCCGGTCGGGGTCGCTGGTGCGGATGACGATGGTGGGGAATCCCGTGACGCCAAACTGCTCGCAGGTCTTTCGATCATCAAGAAACGCTGAGAGGGCCGTGCCGTCGACGACGTCGGTCTTCCAGCGCGTCATCTCCAGACCCTCCACGTCGTCCACGAGCTTCTCCGCCACGCCGGGGTCGCTGGCCTGGCGGCATTCGGTCATGATGGCGCGGCGCAGGCGGCGCAGGTACCGTTCGCCCAGATCCTCGGCTTGGGCCTGCGCGGCCTTGACATGGATGCATGCGGGCCACGTGCTGAATTCGGGGTCCACGGCGTCCAAGAAGGATGGGTCGATGGGTTGGCCACTGCGGGCCGACACGTCGTGCATGTGTTGGCGTAGCAGCATCAAGCGTTCGCCCATCATGTCCTCGCCGGCGCGTTCCACGAGGCCCCCCATGACGGTGCGGAAATGCACGGCGCCGCCGTAGGCTTCCTTGAGGTGCAGCCACACGGGCTCCGCTGCCCAGCACCAACTGCAGTAGGGGTCCGTGAAGTACAGGACCTCCACCATGGGGCCGCCGCCGACCTCGGCGACGTCCGTCCGTTCCTGGATGGTGCCAGACACGGGTCGCGCAGGGGATTGCAGGTTTCAATCCTTGGTGCGGACCATGCGGACCGTCGCGGGCGACCGGGACAGGTCCCCCGCGGCCGCGGCCTGGGCAAACGCTTCAAGTTGCTCCAAGAGGCCGGATACGTCGATGCCCCACTTGCGGGGTGCATGGGGCGGCAAGCGAGCCTGCACGTTGGCCCAATGGTTGGCCACGCCACGCTCCACGCCGCGACCATACTGGTGCAGCATGGCGGCGGCCATGATGAGTCCCTGGACGAACACCTTGTCGTCGCCCTCCAAGCCCAACCAGAGGTGTTCCCACGATTCGTGGGCATGCCAGTGGCGACCCGCGTTGAACTCGTCAAGACCCTCGTCCAGCCAAGCGTGGCCAGCGGGGTCGCGGATTGGTTCCACGTTGGGGTTGCGCCGTCGGTTGATTGGACCGGTCAACGGGTGGGCCAGCGGCGCCTGGCATTTTGCTTTGGCCAACGTGTGTCCGGTTCCATCGAACCCGCACGCAGGATGAGGACCCTCGGATCGATGCCGGGGCGGTGATTCCGATGTGACAGACGCCAGACCATGGACCCGGTGCGATGCACGCGCCGGCTAGTAGGGGCGCTTCGGTTTGCCTGCGGCGGCGTCGAAGTTCTTCCAGACCTTGACACCACACCAGCGAGGGCCTTCGGGGCAGCAGGCATCCACGTCGTCCTGCAATTCCGGAGGCTGCGCCGCCGCCACGAACGTGCACGGGGGCCCAAGGTAGCGGGTCAATTCGGGGTGGACCGCCTGGACCTGGCGCAGCTCGTCGAGGCTCGCTTCGAAGATCTCCTTCTGCGCGTTGAAGCAGAGCCGCAGGCGCCACTTGTGGATGAAACTCAGCAGGTCGCCCGATTGGGTGTAGTAGATGTTGGTGGCGTTGGGCAGCAGGTACGCGGCATCCTCTCGTGGGATGCCCATCTCGATGAGGGCGTGCATGGCATCCCAGAGTCGCTGGATGCCCGCGTTGTATGCCTCCAACATGTCGCCTTGGATGACATCGGGCACGTAGACGTCCGGCGTCTTGCCGATGCAGCGGTGCAGCAACGGGCGGGTGCCTGGCGTCATGCGGTGGCGTTGGTCCTGCGCGTAGGCGGTGAGACTCTGGCGCTTGTGGAACGTGTAGTGGATGTGCCGCAGGGAACGCAGCACCGGGCTGTGGTCCCACGTGTTGAGGGTGTCGTTCCAGATGGGGTTCACGTCCGGATCCAACACCCGGGGCAGGATCTCGTTGTCCGGCATGCCGCTGCCCGTCACTTCGCGGATGGTCTGCGCCACGAGGGCGCCGCCGTCCTTGGTGTGGTGGATGAGCCGACTGGTCATGCCGCCCAGGTTCATGCTGGGGCGTTGGGGGGCGTCCGTGCTGAGGTCCCACTCCACCAGGTCCTGTCGGGCGTGGGGGTCCTCGTGAATCTTGTCGAAGAATTCGGGGTCCACGGCTTGCACGGCGGCGACCATCTGGTCGACGATGTGCTTGGCCTCGGGGGCGCAGTTTTGGGCCTGGCTCATGCGCACGTAGCGCAACAGGACAATGCCGCTGACGGTGTGGTAGAGCTTGGTGGAGGCGGCGACGGGGATGACGTAGCGCGCCATCTCCTGGCTCTTCTTCTCGGCCTCCGTGCGCATCTGCTTCTCGGTCTGGCCCTTGATGCGGCCAATGGCCGACATGATCTTGATGTTGGCCTCCACGAGCCCGTCGCGCAGGGCATGGTACGTGTCCCAGGCCTGGCGCACGGCGTCGTCGAAGACGCGGCGGGCATCGTCGTTGGCGGCGATGCTGGCCGGGACGTGCACTTCGGCGTGCTTCATCTCGACGTAGCGCTGCGACTGCTGCTCCGAGTTGTAGAACGTGTGTTGGTGGAAGAACGACTCCACGACGTTCCGGCTGACGCCTTCCAAGCCAAAGACGAATGTCGGGTGCTGGAAGGGGGTGTGGTGGCCAGCTTCGTAGATGGACTGGGCGATGCGGTCGTCCACCGGGCCACGGTCCGTGCTGAGTTGGGCGAACACGTTGACCGCGTTGCGGGTGTCCTCGTCCTGGACGGCCTCCAGCAATTCGTCCACGAGGCGGATGCGTTCTTCCTGGGGCGTGCGGCTGTTGCCAATCTTGTCCAAGGTGTCCTTGTGGTCCGGCAAGGCATCGAGGAGCGTGGTGCGGGTGCGTTCGCCCTTGGGCGTCAGTTGGCGCAGGAACACGAAGTCCGCTGCGTAGCAAGTGCGCGCGCTGGCGACCGCCAGTCCGTACGGGTCATGCGTGTACGCCACGAGCGACACGCGGGGGTCCATCTCCACCACAGGACGGGCTTCCGCCAGTTCCGCCATCACAGGACCACCTATGGGACCGGCTTGAAGGCTTGGGCGACGCTGCCAGTGGACCACCCCCCTGGCTTATATGGGATGTGAAGCTGGAACAGAATTGTGACTGACGAACGCGACGAACCACAAGACGTGGACGACCGCGAGATCAAGGCCGCACCGGTCGCCACGGGCAGCAAGGCTGCTCGCGCCGCCGACCGCGCCGCCTTCGCCCAGGCACGGGCCATCGAGTCGGGTGAAGCCGACGACGGGCCGATCCGCTACCGCTTGCCCGACATCAAGAACCGCGAGCTCTACGCCATCGCGGATCAGATCCTCGGCGCCAGCAAGATGATCGTGATGTGCGAGGACGGCAAGTCCCGCATGGCCCGCATTCCCGGCAAGATGAAGCGCCGCCAGTGGATCAAGCCCGGCGACCTCATCATCGTCCGGCCCTGGGACATCGACGACAAGAAGGCCGACGTGAAGCACCGGTACCTGCGCATCCAGTCGCAGCACCTGTCGCGCCGCGGCCTCATCCCCGAATTGCTCGACCACGGGTTCTGATGGCCCGTAGCGACGGCGCCGCAGGAGTTCCATGAGCGAAGACGTCGTCGAGCACATGGTCGACTGGGAAGCCGAGCCGCTGCTCTCGCTGGACGACGAGGAATCTCTGGACGAGACGGTCGCGAGCAACGACGAGTGGGCCTTCCAAATGGCCGACCGGATGGTCAAGAAGCTCAAGGGGCGCATCGGCAAGGACCGGCGCACCGAGGGCGAGGTGTTCGATCACCAGACCTTGATGACCATCCACAAGATGTTCACGGGCGGCGTTCTCAAGTCCTTGGACTTCCCCGTCAGCACCGGCAAGGAAGCCAACGTGTTTCGCGGCACGACCCCGACCGGGGCCCACGTGGCGGTCAAGATTTACCGCACCAACACGGCCACCTTCAAGCACGTCCTGCAATACATCCAGGGCGACGACCGCTTCCAAGGCGTCACGGGCGACAAGCGCGCCCTCACGCATGCCTGGGCACAGAAGGAGTTCCGGAACCTGCACCGCATGCGCGATGCGGGCGTCGACGTGCCAGAGCCCTTGAAGGTCCTCAACAACGTGCTCGTCACCGAGTACATCGGCGTGGAGGAAGGCCCCTGGACGACGCTCAAGGGCATGGGACGCATCGACCCCAAGCTCGCCACGCGTTTCTGGAACAAGTTGCGCGACGACTACGTCGCCATCCACAACAAGGCGGACCTGGTCCATGCGGACCTGAGCGAATACAACATCCTGGTCGTCGATGCCGACGACCCCAAGCGGGCAGCCCCCCGCATCATCGACGTGGGCCAAGCGGTGCCCCGCAAGCACCCCATGGCCTGGGAGTTCCGTGACCGGGACATCAAGAACCTGACGGCCTACTTCAAGCGCATGCGCGTGAAGCTGGACGAATCGGAACTCAAGAGCAAGCTGGAGCATCCACAATGATCTACGTGCGTGTACCCAAGGACCGCGTGGCGGTCGTCATCGGCCCCAAGGGCCAAACCCGCAAGCAGTTGGAGCGCCGCGGCGGCGTCAAGATTGACGTCGACTCGGAGAACAACGAAGTCGCCATCCACGACGAACAGGATGGCGCCGATCCGTTGATGGTCCTGAAGCTCCAAGACATCGTCAAGGCGCTGGGCCGGGGCTTCAGTCCCGAGCACGCCATGCGCCTCTTCAGCGACGACGTGTACTTCGAACTGCTGGACATCCACGACTTCGTCGGCAAGCACAAGAACCACGTGCGCCGCGTCGCGGCCCGCATCATTGGTGCCGAGGGCAAGACCCGCCGCATCGTCGAAGACCAGACCGGCTGCGACTTGGCCATCTATGGCCACACCATCGGCATCATCGGCGACATCGAGGGCTTGCAGGACGCCAAGCAGGCCGTGGAGATGTTGCTGCGTGGCAGCGAGCACAGCAGCGTCTACCGCTTCTTGGAGAAGAAGCGCCGCGAACTGCGCCGCGCCGGGCAAGAGCTCTGGTGAACAAGCGAACCGCTTTGATGCCCACCGAAGTGGACCCAGCGTGAGCGAGGAATCCGCTGCACCTGCCCCCGTGACGATGGCCGACTACCGCGCGACGGCTGGTCTCTTGATGGCGTTCCTCATCACACAGGTCTTGGCCGTGCTGTTTGCCAAGCCGAGCCTGGATGCGGGCTTGCAGGCGTTCGAGGACAGCGGCGACCCGACGAACATCGTGTACTACGTCCTGCTGCTGCTGGGCTTCACGTTCCTCATTTTGTGGCTCCAGAAGCGCGGCATCAAGTGGGCCATCCAAGCCATCATCTTGCTCGCCGTGGGCTCGACGGTCATGTATGTCGTGGCGCCACTGCTGTTGACCTGGGGCTTGGGGACGACCGTTGCGTGGGGCCTGGGGGCCGCCATCGGCGGCGGCTCCGTGTTCTGGCTGTACAAGCACCCCGAATGGTACGTGGTGGACTTCGTGGGCATCTTGGTGGCGGCTGGTGCCGCGGCCATCTTTGGCATCAGCCTGGAGCCGTGGCTGGTGGTCGTGATGCTGGTGGCGCTGGCCATCTACGACGCCATCGCCGTGTACCGCACCAAGCACATGCTGGACCTGGCCGACTCGGTCATCGAGCTGCGCCTGCCCGTGTTGCTGGTGGTGCCCAAGACCCGCGGCTACTCCTTCCTGAAGGAAGCGGCGAAGTTCAAGGAAGCGGGCGCCGAGAACAAAGAGGATCGCGAGGCGTTCTTCATGGGCCTGGGCGACCTGGTCATGCCCACCATTCTGGTGGTCTCGGCCCTGATGTTCGGTTCCGGCATCGGCTCCATCATGCCGGTGCTGGGCGCGGCGGTGGGCACCTTGGCTGGCTTCGCGGTGCTGATGGCGTTCGTGTTGAAGGGCAACCCGCAAGCGGGGCTTCCTCTGCTCAACGGTGGCGCCATCGTCGGGTACCTGCTGGGCATCTACGCCGCCACGGGCAGCGTCGTCTTCTGGTAAGCTACGCCCGTTCCAAGAACGGCTTCAACACGCTCCGCACGGTGGCCGGATCGGCGATGACGCCCGGCAGCCGAAGCTCTTGCACGCCCTCCAAGCGGACGATGGTGGAGAGCCTGGGCCCCATGCCGGTGGGGTCGCTGCGCCGCATGATGACCAAGCGGCGTCCCTTGTAGGGTCCAGCCAAATCGGGGTAAGCACCGTTGCCTTGGGGGACAAGTCCCAGGCGCTTGCCCATGCCACGCCATCGCAGCATGTGCGCCAACTGCAAGAGCACGATGGCGACGATGGGGACCATGACACCGCCTGCTGCCCAGGCCAGGGCTTGGTCGTCGCTGCGGGCCAGGAAGGCGGCCACCACGAAGAACAGCAAACTGATCGACAGCACCGGCACCATCAGCACGCGGGCACGCATGTGCTTGGTGACGGGTGGCTCACTCTTGGGGCTTCGCCATCGGCACAAGACCCGTGCCCTGGATGCGCCAACCGAGATCCGCCAAGCGTTCCGCTTCGGCTTCGTCGTGGGTCACCCACAGCGCCGGCACGCCTTGCTTGGCCAGCAGTTGCTTGACGCGGGCGCCCAGTTCGAGGCGCAGCGCGGCATCCAGGGCGGAGAACGGTTCGTCCAGCAGCACGGCCCGGGGCTTGGCGGCCAGTGTGCGGGCCAAGGCGACCCGTTGCCGTTGCCCCCCGCTGAGCGTGTCGACGGATTGGTTGGCGCGGTCCGCGAGGCCCACAAGGCCCAGCCATCGCAGGGCTTCTTCGTGGCGCTCGTTGCGGGGCACGTCGCGGTACCGCAAGCCAAACGCGACGTTCTGGGCCGCGTCGAGGTGCGGGAACAAGGCCGGTTCTTGGAACAGCATCCCGACGCGGCGCCGATGGGTGGGCACGTCGTCGAGGCGTTGTCCGGCCACAGAAACCGAGCCAGCTTCGGGGCGCTGCAGACCGGCGATGCAGCGCAGGATGCTGGTCTTGCCGGAGCCACTGGGCCCAAGCAAGAAGGCGCTGCGTCCGTCGGGGACAGCGAAGTGGATGTCCTCCAGGAGGCGGTGGCCGTCGTAGTCGATGGCCAGGCCGTGGATGTCCAGCGTCATTCGCCCTCCACGCGGGCCACGGCGATGCCGGCGACGGCGAGCACCATGAGCAATCCGGAGAGGGCCACGGCCTGGGCACGGACGAGGGGGTTGAAGGAGGCGGTGCCTCCGTGGGCGGCAATCCAGACGGACAGGCCGCGGTCGTCGGCGGTCATGAGCAAGAGGCTGGCACCGAAATCGCCCAGGCTCATGGCGACGCTGATGCCGATGGCGGCGGCCAACGAGCCGGCCAGCATGGGTCGGTGGATGCGCCAGACGATGCTGCGTCCGGGGGCCCCCAGCAGGGCCGCGGCTTCGTCGAGCCGGTGGTCGTGTTGTCGGATGGCGGGCAGCAAGGCGCGGGCGGCGAAGGGGAATGCCACGAGGGCGTGGGCGGCGATGATGATGAGGCGGCCGGCGGAGGCGGCGAAGGCGACGCTGGTGGCTTGGATGAGGCCGAAGCCGATGAGGAGGCTGCTGGTGCCCAGGGGCAAGGCGGCGATCAGTTCGGCAAAGCGTGTGGCCCAGCGGGAACTGGCGCGGAGCCCGTAGGCGAAGCAGGCGGTGAGGGCGACGGCGATGGTGGCGCTGCATGCGGCGTAGAACAGGCTCAACCCGATGGCGCGTCCAAGCGCGAAGCCGGGCAAGTGGGCGGCATGGTCGGGATCAAGCAGGGCGCGCCAGGCCTCGAGGCTCCATTGGCCGCCGACTTGGAACCCACCCACCAGCACGGACAGTGCAGGCAGGAGCCCGAGCCCGACGAGACACCACGCCATGGCTTGCAGGCCCGGCGTGGCGGCGGGGGTCTCGTGTGCGCGGCGCGGCGTGGGCGTTTGGCGGCGGATGAGCCAT
>JBFKTF010000002.1:0-33574 GCA_041636435.1 Thermoplasmatota archaeon | reverse complement strand
GCCCACGGCCACGCCCACCACCAACACCGGGCTGGGCACGCGGACAAACGACAAGGCCACCAGGGCCCCACCGGCCACCGCCGACACAATCAGGCCGGCAAGCAGCAAGGGCCACGCCGCCTGCAACTGGGCCGACCCCTCGTCGTCGATGTTGTCGTATGCGGCCTCGCCGCTGAAGCCACCCCAGGATGCCGTCATGGAGCGATACCCCCATTCCGTGCCCTCGGCCGAGAGCACTGGCAAGCCCATGGCGACGCTCGCCAAGATGGCGGTCAACAGCAACCCAGCACCGATGATCAAGGACCAGACACGCATGCCCAGGCATCCAACAGGACCCATTTCACGGTATCTGCCCTTCCGCAAACGGCTTCAAGGAGAGCCGTCCCTGCCGAAGGTATGCGTGCAGCGGTGGTCCTCGTGGCCCTCTTGATGATCCCTTCCGTCGTCGGTGAATTCGGCGACGAAGTGAACGGCTACCCCGTGGGCGAGAACGGCTTGCTGCACGACCCCGCCGTGGCCTTCGAACCAGGATACCTCGAGTTCCTGGCCGACAAGTACGGCTTCGAGCCGCCACTCAACCGCGCCGGCCCCGCCACCGTCTACCCGTACTACCCCATCCTCACCGCCGAGATTCAACGCCTCGTCACCGAGCACCCCGACAAGGTGCGCCTGCAGACTGGCACCTCCACCCTCGGCCTGGACATCCACTTCCTGGAGATCGCCAACTTCGCCGACGAGGGCAGCGCAGACTTCATTCCCCTCGAGGAACGCGAAGTGGTCATGCTGGATGGCGGCACCCACAGCAACGAGTACAGCGGCGTCTACTTCGTCCTCGCCATCGCCCAATGGCTCCTGGACGAATCCCCCGACGATGGCTTTGCGCAGTGGATCCTGGAGAACCGCTTCACGGTCATCACGCCCCTCATCAACCCCGATGGCAGCCACGCCATGGGTCGTCTGAACGCGAACACCGTGAACATCAACCGCAACTTCCCCGTGCTGTGGGGTGGCGACGGCACCGACATGCTGCTCAACAACCCCGGCCCCAGCCCCGCCAGCGAAATCGAAACCCAACTCGTGGTCGATCGCGTCGTGAAGTACCAACCCGACTACCACGGCAGCATCCACTGCTGCGGCAACCTCTGGCTCTTCCCGTACGGCGAAGACGGCTACGATCCGCTGGACGTGGACATGATGAATCGCATCTGCGACGTCGCCTACCCGCCAGAAATCGCCGACGCCTGCGGCCCCATTTGGAGCACCATCTACCCGGCCAGTGGCAGCACCGTGGACACGGTCTACGAATACACGGGCGCCGTGGCGTTTGGCTTCGAGATGAGTGGTCGCAGCAACCTGGCCGGGCCCTGGGGCGAACCCGTGACCACCATGGAGGTCGCCATGCAGGAACAGGAATCCTGGGGCGGCGTCATGCACGCGTTCCAAAACGTCCACCTCTACGGCGGCTACCCCGAAGTCCGCGCCGTGGTCACCGATGGCGACAGCATCCAAATGACCGTCGCCAACGTCGGCTACGGACCGCTCAATGCCACCGTCTCCATCGGTGCGGCCAGCGCTTCCTTCGAGATGCTGGGCGCCGGCAACGTCACCACCATCCTCCTGCAGGGCGTGCCCGAAGAAGCCGACGAAGTGGTCGTGGACTACCAGAAGCGCATCATGGTTGGGCCCCGTGGCACGTTGCGCCTCCCCATCGAAGCCGTCGATGGCACCCTCGCCGTCGGAGGCGTCGTGGCCGAGACCAGCGAACTGCTGCAGAGCACCGACGACCAGCAAGCTCCGGGCGCCGGTATCCTGGGCGTCATCGCCTTGGCCGGCCTGGCCGTGGCCCTGCGCCGCCGCTAAGTTGCTGGACAAATCGAGAAGTGCGGACACCAAGTGGTGCTGCACAACGGCCCCGGCGTCACCGGGTCCGGGTCGAAGCGCGCGTCCAAGACGACGTCGATGGCTTCGTGCACCAGCCGGCGGCTCGCCGCCAACGACTCGGCATCGATGGATTGCCGCGACACCAGCACACCCTGCCCATCCAGGCCGGCGTGGACAATCAACGCCTCGTCAATGGACCGGCCGGCGGTGCGGTAGGCGTCCCCGTACATCTGCATCACCAATTGGTATGCTGGGCGTGCCTCGGCTTGTCCCCGCTGTTGCCAAGGGGACCGTCCGGGGAATTTCCAATCGATGATGCGTTCCTCGCCGTCCAGCCGCAGGCGCGCATCCACGAAGCTCAGGCTATCGACGCGGGTGCGGTGTCGATACGTCCCCACGGTGCGCTCCTCCACGCCCAAGACCTCCACCTCGTGAAACAGCAACCATTCCCACGTGGCACGCACCGACTGCGCCAACGCCGCCGCCAAACGAGGCACGTCGGCTTGCCCACCGTTCTTGGTGCCCTGCAAGGTGGCCGGGCGCAACAAGTGCATGCAGGCCGCTCGCTCCACCGACGCCGCCAAGGCGCGCGGCCCGACGGGATCGTCGATGGTTTCCAAGGCCGCCTCCATCGCGGCGTGCCCAAGGCTACCCACCACGGCCTGGTACGAGCCACCATCGGGGCGACCCTCCAGGTACTGATGCTTCCATCGCGCCGGGCACATGCGCAGCGTGTTGACTTGGCTGGGGCTGATGCGCGGCGTTCCATCGGGCATGAAGCGACCAAACCGCACATCCGGGCGCTGCTCGGGCGGGACGAAGCCGTCGCTGCGGGGCGTGTCCACGATGGACAAGATGCGGTCGGCGATGGAGTCCAACACGAGGGTCATGGCAAATCCAATGGGATGCCGTCGTCGAGGTTGTAGCGGCCGGGGTCGTACTTGACCCGCGTCGGCGTTCCCCGCGAGTGGGCGGCCTGCTGTCGCCGCGCGGCGTTGAGGCCCTTCCGGTATCCACGCTGCTCGGCGTTGCGCTCCACTTCCGCGATGATGGCGCGCTGGCGGTTGCCTTGGGCCACGACGCGACGCAGCATCGCCGTGACGACGGGCCGACTCCAAGGAGTGGCGGGTTCGCTGCGGGGAATCAACAAGGCCGCCGGGCGTACCTCATGGATGCAGCCGTCACGGTACTCGAGGATGCCCCACTGCGTGGGCACCTCGTCCTCGCGGTACACCTCGGCGGAGCCCGCCAGCAAGTAGTAGCGATCCACTTCCTTGGTGGCCGCCACCGATTTCTCTGGTTTGCGCAGTTCGCTGAGCCAATCGCCGCGACTAATCTTGACTTCGATGCCGTGCAACTCGGGGTGCGCCCCCGTGAGGTCGAAGGCCGCGTAGTCGATGAAGCGCAAGTCGTCGCCTTCGCGCACCTGAATCTCCGTGGCGCCCAGCCATCGTGGTGGCGCGTACCGTTGTTCTTCCAAGGTTTGGATGAGCCGCGTCGTGTGGACCACGAGGCCAACCACCGGACACAAGGTTCATGGTGGGCACTCTGAGGCGAGTGAAAGCACGCACACGGCCACACCGCGAGCCGGAGTCCGACCTTCAAGCGGCGGCAAAGCGCAGCAAGATGCCCTCGGGCGTCGGCTTGGCAATGGCCATGCTCAGCGCCAACAGGTCGATGAACAGCGTCCACATCAACGGATGGCGCTTGACCAGCGCCCGCGCGTTGCGGACTTCCAACAGCACCGTGATGGTGTCCTCTTCGGGCGTCCAGCGCACCGGCACGGTGTCCCCCACGGCGGTGATGATGGGCATCAGGACATCGAAGGCCCGCTGCAGACTCGGCCGTTGGGCCACGACGTGCACGTCCACCGCCGGCATCTCCAGCCCCGTCAAGGGCGTCGATGCGGCCTCCAGCAGCGCACAAATCGCCACAGGCTGTAGCAACATGTCCGGCCCCTCCGGGATGCGCATGGGGTCCAGCAGGGACTCCAACCGGTCCAGAGCCACCCGCAGACGCTCCGGGTCGCCCTCCACTTCGCTGCGGGCGTCATCCAACGCCTCCAAAGCGGATTGGACGTGCAACGCCATGTCCGCCACAAGGGCCCGGGCCGCCGGCTGCATGGGGTCGTCGTCGACGCCCCGCGCCATGCGGTGGACGGCGGAGAGCAACCGCAGTTCCAGGTGCTCGTCGCTGTCGCTGCCCTTGCGGGTGACGTCCGTCGCGCCGGCATCGCGCGCCGCCCGGTACAGGCCGTCGTCCAGGGAGCCCGTGGAGACCACAATCGGGATGGTTGGGTGGCGGCGCCGGATGGCGTGCACCGCCTCGACGCCACTGGCATCGGGCAGTTCCAAATCCAACAAGACCACGTCCACGTGCTCGTGGTCCAAGTGGTCCAATGCATGGTCCACCGTCGTGACCGTCGTCGGACGGAACGGCGTCGGGCGCATGCCCAGGCGCGCGGCCTGGATGCGCGATTCGACTTCGTTGTCCTCGACAATCAGGACGTGCACGACGTCATCGACTCCGGCATTGCACTTGAGCGTTGAGTCATTGCG
This sequence comes from Thermoplasmatota archaeon, assembly GCA_041636435.1. Classification (GTDB taxonomy): domain Archaea; phylum Thermoplasmatota; class E2; order JACPAO01; family JAHFTW01; genus JBFGSX01. The sequence goes on along the minus strand of JBFKTF010000002.1, from coordinate 29,135 downwards.
ACGATGGCAAGCCGTGCTTCTGGGCCAGCGCTTCGTACTCGCCCAGCACCGGGTGCACGTCGAATGCAATGTGCGGCGGGTCGCCCTCTGGGAGAACACGCAACGCATCCAGGCCTTGCCTCGCGGCGCGGCGGCCCACGCGCTTCAGGCTCGCCGCAACCATGCCGGTCTCCAGGTGGCGTGGGTCCCGCTGCAGGCCGTCCAAGGCATCCAGAAGCTCCGTCCAGGCAAACTGGACGTCATCGAAGTCGTCCATGCGCGCATCTTGGATGGCGTCGTCCAAGGCCCGGACGGCGCCGCGCAACGCATGCACGTGCAAAGCCAAGGCCCCCAGATCGTCGTCCAAGTCCGCTGGACGTGTGCGGTCCGGGTCGGCGCCCGTCAACTTGGATTGGCGCAGCGCTTGTTGCGCCTGTTCGATGAATCCGTGCAAGGAGAGCGCATCCACCATCGCCGTCGGCGCAGCCACCGTGCCGGGGGTCGCCGAGGCAACCCGTGCCGGTGCGCGCTCCGGCCACACCAACCAAACGGCATGGCGCAGCCCCGCCAGCATCCGCGACCAGAATCCGGGACGGGGTGCGTCGCACGGCGCGTCGGGGACTTCCGGCGTCGCAGCATCCGGCCGAGGTTCCTCGACGACGAGCAAGGCATGGCGCTCCACGACCACGCCGTCCACCACGTCATGGAGCACGCAGTCGGCATCCACCATGGCCTGAAGCAATCCGTCGCCGGCCTCCAAGAGAGTCTCGCACGAACACAGCTCGCCATCGCCGGGCAAGACGTCCATGGCCGACTCCGTGACCCAGCCAATCGACACCACGCTGCAGCATCGCAGGGAGACTAGTAAAATCCCCCGGCTTGCAACCAACGCGTCGGCTCGAGGCCGAATGCCACTGGCGCCAGGGTTGCCAGGGTTGGAAGTGGCCCCGCTGAGATTTGAACTCAAGTCTAAGCGTCCCGAACGCTCAAGGATACCAAACTACCCTACGGGGCCGGTTCGGGGGCTTCGCCCCTCCGGGATGCGGCCGACTTGGATGCGCTATGTAAGCGCTATGGCTCGGCGTCTTGCAGCAACTCGCGAAGCCAGCGAAGGTAGCGCTTGAACGCCACATTTCCAGGGGGCGTGATGCGGTATCGCAACTCGAATCCGGTCTTCGTTAGCACCCTCCGCGCGTCCACGAATCGCGCCTCTTCCAGGCGCTTGACGTGGGTGGCGAGGTTGCCGTCCGTGAGGCCGGTGGCGTCCCGTGCCGCGGCGAAGCCGACGTCCCGTTGCTTGTACAGCAACCCCATGATCTTCAGCCGCGCCGGCTGGTGGATGATGGCCAAGTCCTTGGGGAGGTCCATGTCACCCCAGCGAATAGATGCGGATGCCCGAAGCAAACCACGCGATGGCGACGGCCAGGGCTCCCACGAGGCTGGCGGCGGCATGGCCTGCCCCGCTGAGGCCCACGGCGATGCCGACGGCGATGAGTCCCGCGCCCGCCCACATGGTGGGTGGGCCGCAATGCCGATCGTGGCGTGATTCGAAGCCGGCGATGGCGCCGGCCAAGGCGCCGTTGACGAGAATCATGTAGGTGGCGATTTGCCAGTCGATGCCCATGGCACGGCCACCGAAGACGACGATGGCGGCGACCGCGAAGAACGCCCCCGTGTACAGCCCAATGCGGATCCAGCCTTCCTTGGCGTCCGCGTCGGTGTCGGTCTGGATGGCGTGATGGCGCCACAACGCCATGGTGAGCCATTGGCCAGCGACGATGCTGGGAATCCAGAGCACCGCGTAGAGCCAGTACGTTTGGGTGTCCTCAATCCACGGCGCGGCGGTCCCGTAGGCCAGGAAGATGCTGGCGGCCGCGAGGCCCCACACCATGTTGGTCAGGCCCAAGGTGCGTTTCGTGACGCCCTCGGCGTAGTCGTCGATGCGGTCCAAGGCTTCGGCGGCCTCGGTCGCGGTCATGGCGCTCATGGACAAGCGATGACCTGGCTGACGCTATATCAGGCGGTGGGACTTGGTCCTGCAAAGCGTTACTTGCGGCGCGCCACGAGGGCGACGCCGGCCAGGCCGATGATGGCCAGGGGCGCCTCGAGGCCGGGGACTTGCAGCGGCGGGGCCGTGGTGGGGTTGGCCTTCTTCGGCTTGCCACCGGTGAATTCGCCGGGGTTCTCCACGTCGAGAGTGTGCGGGCCGTCCGTGAGGATGCCGCCGGGCACCAAGGTCTGGCCCTGGAACCGGTTCTTCTCTTCGACCACGAGGGTGAAGGTGTTCTCGCCTTCGTTCCAGCCGGCGAAGTTGCTGTTGACGCGCCATCCACCGACGGCTTCGTCGAATTGGAACCAGACGCGGTCGTCGCGGGTGCTCAGGGCGCCGTCCTTGTCGGCGTACACCGCGTAGACATCCAGTTCGTCGGGCAGGGTCACGACGGCGGGGCTGGCGCGGCTGAGAATCGGTGGGGCATCGAAGTCGATGACGTCCTCGAGGACCTCAATCGACAGGTCCACCGTGGTCTCGTGGCCGGCGCCATCGAGGCCGGATGCGGCGATGCTGTAGGCGCCCGCGTCGACGATGGCGCGGTAGCGGTAGTGGCCACCGCCCAGGGATTCCATCATGTCTTGGTCGGCCAGTTGGGCCGTGCCGTTGCTGAGCAGGAAGGAGAACTCCTCGACGTCGCTGTTGTCGCGCACGAAGAGGTCGATGACCAGTTCGTCGCCGGCCTGCACCACGTTGGGGCTGGTGTAGATGTCCACGGTGGGTGCGGCATGGTCGCTGAACGGCGGGTTCAGCAGGATCATGAAGAAGGCCAACCAGGTGAAGAACATCAGGAAGCCGTTGCCCATCCATTCGCGGCGGCCGTAGTGGCTGATGTCGAATTTCAGCACCTTGTACAAGGGCTTGAGCGCGGCGAAGCCGGCGGCCGCAATCAGGAGGCCGACCCACCAGCCGAGGCCTTCGCCGACGGCGGGGAACACGAGCCAGCTGACGATGGCGCTCAGGATGCCCACGGCGACGAGCGTCGACGTGGTGCGGAAGCTGACCATCTCCTTGTGGATGAAGCCGTCCTCGTCGAAGTCTGGCGGGATGAAGTCGTAGGATTCCTCCGGCTCGTCCCCACCCTTGCGCTTGGCCACGCCGCGGCCAGGGAGGCGTCGTTTAAAGGACTTCGACCGTCGCGGCGTCCCATCAAGCAAGGAATGACGAACGTCGACGTCGCCGCCCTGGCCAGCGAGCTCTCCCGGCTCCTGGTGGGTGCGCGCCTCGACAAGGCGTATCAGCCCGCCAAGGACCGCATCTTGCTGCGCCTGCGCCAGCGCGGGCTCGGCCGGCAGGACCTGCTCTTCGAACTGGGGCGGTTCCTCACCGTCACCAAGCGCCGCATCGACAACCCGGACCAGCCCAGCATGGTGGCCAAGATTCTGCGCCAAGACTACGGCAACGCCCGCGTCGTGGGCGTCTCGCAGATTGGCTTCGACCGCTTGCTGCGCATCGACTTCGAGCGCGACGCCGCCCGCAGCCTCGTCTTCGAGCTGTTTGGCGACGGCAACATGCTCCTGCTGGACGCGGACGACGTCATTGCGTTGCCCATGAAGGGCGGCGACTACGGTGCGCGTCGCCTGCGCAAGGGCGAGCCGTACCAGCCGCCACCCGGTGGTGCCCAACCCTTCGCCATGGACCTGGACGCGCTGCGCGCAGCGGGCCAAGATGCCAGCAAGGACTTGGTGCGCTTCCTGGCCCTCGGCCTCGGCTTCGGGCCCCTCTGGGCCGAAGAGCTGTGCTTGCGCAGCGGCGTGGACAAGAAAACCAAGCCGCCCGCCATGGACGACGACCAGTGGCGGGCCATCCACGACGCCATCCAAGCGCTGGGGCAGGAAATCGCACGCAACGACCTGGCCCCGGGCATCGTGCACGAAGGCGACGACGCCGTGGACGCCGTGCCCTTTGCCATGCAGAAGTACCCGGCCGACCGCTTCGCCATCGAAGAGGCGGGCAGCTTCCGCGAGGCCTTGGATGCCTTCTTCGTCGGTGGCGAAGAAGACGACGAGGACCCCCGCCAGGGCCGATACGACGAGGCCCACGCCAAGATTCAACGCCAAATCGACCAGATGCAACGCAGCATCGACGGGTTCCTCGAAGACGAACAACGGCACCGCACCCACGGCGACGCCCTGTACGCGTCCTTCCAGCGCGTGCAAGCCACCATCGACCAATTGCAGGCCGCACGCCAGAGTCGCAGTTGGCAAGAGGTCGCCGCCACGATCCAAAAGGCCCGCGAGGCCGGCGACGAAGCCGCCCAGGACATCCTCGAAATCCGTCCCCACAACGGCACCGCCCGTTTGCGGGTCCGCGACGTGGTCAGCACCACCCACGACATCGACATCGACCTCTACAAGTCGGTGCAGGAGAACGCCGACGACCAATACTCGGCCGCCAAGAAGGCCAAGAGCCGCCAAGACGGCGCCTTGAAGGCCCTGGGCGAAGCCAAGCGCCGCCTCAAGGACCTGGAAGCCAAGGGCTTGGAAGGCTTCGGAGCGGCCCCGACGAAGGCCGACCGCACCAGCCGCCACTTCTGGTTCGAGACATTCCGTTGGACGCCGTTGCCCAGTGGCCTCGTCGCCGTGGGTGGTCGCAGCGCCGCACAAAACGACACCGTGGTCAAGAAGTACCTCCGAGACGGCGACCGCTACGTCCACGCCGAGATTCACGGCGCCCCCAGCGTCGTCGTGCGCCCCGCCGACGGCGCCCCCGTGGAGATCAGCGAAGATGACCTGCGCGCGGCGGGTCAATTTGCGGCGTGCAGCAGCCGCGCCTGGCGGCAATTCGGCGCCGCGTCCGCCTACTGGGTCACCCCGAGCCAAGTCAACAAGACGCCGCGCAGCGGTGAATTCGTGCCCAAGGGCGCTTGGATTGTGCACGGCAAGCGCAACCAAATGGCCGACCTGCCCATGCAGTGGGCCATCGGCAAGATCCGCATCGATGCCCAAGGCAAGCCCGTCCCCATCGGATTCGAGATGCCCGAGCGGGGCGTCGAGAAGCTGGCCGGCGGGCCGCCCCATTGCATCACGCCCTTTGCATCCGAGGTCCTGCGCATGGAGCCCGGGGACATGGAGCCCGCCGAGTCGGCCGCCATGCTCGTGGACCGATTCGACGTCAGCACGGAAGAAGCCCAAGCGGTCCTGCCTCCAGGCCCTGTCCGGGTGGTGCAATGAAGCTCGTGCACATGTCTCGTGGCGAGGGCCTGCTGAAGATCCAAACCGAGACCCTGGACGATTTGTGGACCCTGCGCAACCTGGTCCAAGACGGGGACTTGGTCACCATGTCCACGTACCGCACCGCCGAATCCACCGGCGACCGCGTCCGCGACGGCAAACAGGAGAAGAAGCGCATGACCTTGGGCTTGCGCGTCGAATCGGTCGAGTGGCACGACTTCGATGACCACTTGCGCGTGCACGGCGTCATCGAGACCGGGCCCCAGGACCACGGCAAGCACCACACGCACATCGTGCGCGAAGAACGGGACGAATTGACCATCCAGAAGCCAGGTCCCCTGGCACAATGGGTCGTGGACCAAGTGGAGGAGGCCAAGGCCGCCAGCAAGGCCCCTCGCGTTGTCCTGCTGGCCATCGACGACTCCGAAGCCCAGTTTGCCGTCTTGCGCGGCTACGGCTTGCAATGGCTTGGCAGCCTTCCCAGCAGTGGCCAAGGCAAGCGCTTCGATGGCGCGGCCGCCGCCAAGCGGGCCTTCTATGACGAAGCGATGCACACCCTCTCCACGCTCCGCACGAGCCCCGACGTGGCCACCATCATCGTGGGGCCAGGCTGGTGGCGCGAGGAATTCATCGACCACGTCCAGAAGAAGGACGCCGAGTTGGGCAAGGGCCTCATGACCGATGGCACCAGCCAAGGCGGTCGCCGCGGCGTGCAGGAAGCCTTGAGCCGGGGTCTCATCGAGCGCGTCGCCCGCGACCACCGCGTCAGCTGGGAGAACGAACAAATCGAGAAGGTGATGGCCGAGATCGCCACCGACGGCCTCGTCGCCTATGGCCCCGATGAGGTGGCCAACGCCGTGTCCTTGGGTGCCGCCGAAGAGGTCCTCATCACGGACAAGGCGCTGCGCAAGGGCCGCTTCGCTGCCGCCTTGGAACAAGCCGAAGCGACCCGCTGCAAGGTGCACGTGGTGGCCAGTGGCCACGAAGCTGGCGCTCGACTGGACCAATTGTCTGGAATCGCCGCGTTGCTACGCTACCAGATCTAGGCCGTGTAGGTCACCGTCACGGTGACCGTCACGGGCAGAGCGCTGGGGTTGAGTTGCGTCTGGCGCAGGCGCAGGTTGTACTCGCCCGTGGCGGCGTCCCCTGTGTTGGTGAATGCGCAGTCCAGGGTTTGGGTCGTGGTGCAGGTGCCCACGTCGCCCGCGTCGGCCTGCACGCGGGCCGTGTTGCCGGGGTTGCCGCCGCCGTGGTTGACTTCCACGCTCACGCCAGCGTAGCCAACGCCCAGAGCGAAGGGCTGCCCGGCAGAGTAGGGGCCGCTGCCGGCTGCGTTGGTGTGTGCCGGTGCATTGTGGCCCAGGTTGAAGACCACCACGACGCCGTCGTCATCGGCGGTGTTGTTCATGCCATCGCCGTCGATGTCGTCGTCCATGTAGTTGGGCGTGCCATCGAGGTCGATGTCGTCCGTCGCGTTCAATTCAGGGTACGCGGCGGCAAAGAGCGCCATCTGGCCAGCGGGCGTCGTCGGGTCCGGGGTGTTGCCCACATCCTCGGGGGCATTGTTGTATTCGTACGCGAAGACGCCAATCATGACGGCCACAAGGACCACGGCGCCGACGATTCCGATGACAGTGTCGCTCTGCATCTTGCTCCGGTGATGGCACCAGGCGCGGCTAAATCACCGTATCGGCCTATTCGGGGGGCGTCACCACGATGTCGTAGTAGTCGTAGCGGATCGACTTCAGCGTGATCTGGTTGGTCTCGTCTTGGCCACGGTTTCCGGCGTCCTGCGTGATTTTCTGGCAGTCGGCCTCCCGTCGGTTGGCGGCCGCGTCCGTACCCGGTCCGGGGCAATCGCCCGTCTGGCGCAGCGTCACTTCGATGATCCACGTGCCGGCGCTTGGGCGCGTGTAGTTCTCGAAGGCGAAGCGGATGGCCGCCGCCTCACCGATGTCTTCCCCGTTCTCGCCGCTCAGCTTCTCCGAGCTGGGGGCGGCGTCCTGGCGGAACGCCTGCGCGTGGGTGACGTCCGGACTGAACCATGTGGAGGCATCCGGGTCGAACTCGGGCAACGTGGCGGGGTCACTGGGCAGCCGCTCCTGGGGCTCCACGGTGCTCACCGTGTAGGGCAGACCCGCGGGCGTGCCATCGGGGCGGAATACCTCGAAGCCGAACACGTCGGGCCGGCTGCTTGGCACGTCGTCGCCGGGAATGAAGATCTGCACCGTCAAGGACACGACGTTGTCGTGCTCAATGGTGAATGGAATCTGCTTGGTTTCCCCGTGGGTGAACGGGTTGTTCTGGTTGAACAGCAGGGACTTGACTGGCTGGCCCGATTCGGGGCCCACGAAGAACGCGTCCGTGTTGTTCGTGGGGAACGACACCGTGTACTGGACCGGGATGATGTCCTCTTCTGGCAAGACTTCGCCCAACACGCCTGCGCCGATGAGCAACAGCACACCGAGCACACCGGTCACGGCGTCCACGACGGCGCCGCGGCGCTTGGGGGGCCCTTCACGCAGCAGAACGACTTGTCGGCTCAACGAGGACGACCCTCCGAGGGGTTAGAAAAGCGCTCCGTCCGCGTCCTCGAACTCAGACGTGCTTGTTGAGCGTCGACTGGAGGCTGTCCTTGGGGACCGCGCCAATGACCGTGTCCACCTTTTCGCCGTCCTTGTAGACCATGAGCGTCGGGATGGACATGACGCCCTGGGCAATCGCCGTCTGCTGGTTCTCGTCGGTGTTGATCTTGGCAAAGCGCACGTCGCCCATCTCGGAGCTGAGCTCGTCAATGATCGGCGCGATGCGCTTGCAAGGTCCACACCAGGGGGCCCAGAAGTCGACCAGGACGACACCGTCCTGCTTGGTGAACGATTCGAAGTCGGCGTCGGTGAGGACCGTGACCTCTCCCATGGCCGAGCCATTCCGGGTCGCAGGGAAAAGCCCTCGGTCCGGGCAGTCGTCACCTTGAAACCGCCTGCGCGGCTCGGCCACCTGTTGGCGGTCCGATACCTGACCGAGGAGTGGGCGGAACTGGCCCTGGAGCGCGTCGAAGCCGACGAACGGATCCTGGCGGCCGTCAAAGGCATGGACATCAGCGTCCTCGCCATCATCCTCCAACCCCCGGAGGGTTGCTACGGCTTCATCTACGTGCAGTTCCGCGACGGTGGCTTGGCCGAGTACCGCGTCGGCCACGACTACCATGCCATCACCAACGACGTGCGCCCCACGTTCGTGGTCAGTGGCCAATACGATGTCTTTGCCGAAATCACGCGCGGCGACATCACGGAGCGCAAGGCCCTCTTGGCCGGCAAGCTCCACTTGACGGGCGGCCTGTTCAAGGCGCTCAAGCACATGCGGGCGATGGAGGCCATCACCCACGCGCTCAACGACATCGAGTGCCAGACGTAGTCACTGCATCACGATGCGGCCCTTGCGGGTCACGTTGACTGTGCCTTCGAGACCCAGCAGGTCCTTGGCTTCGTCGCTCTGCATGCCCTTGCAACGATCCAGTTCGCGGCTGCTCAGCAACGACACCGCCCGGGCGATTTCCTTGCCTTCGTGGGCGATGGTCACCACCGACTCCACGGGGAAGTCGCCGTCGACGCCCGTGACGCCGGCCGGCAACAAATGGTAGCCGTCCTGGAGTGCCTTGACGGCGCCGGCGTCCACGTGGACGGTGCCGTGGCTGCGGGTCACTTGGATCCAACGTTCCATGCCATCCCGTTGCCCCACGGCATCGAACCAGGTGCCGGGGCGTTCCACTTCGGGGTCGTCGTGGGGCTCGATGAGCTGCTGGAGGATGTCGTCGTCGCGGCCATAGGCAATGACCACGGGGACGCCGGCCTCCGTCAGGTAGCGCGTCGATTCGAGCTTGCTCAACATGCCGCCGCGGCCGTTCTTGCCGGGACGGGAGCCCGCCATCGCGATGACGGAGGCATCCACCTTCTTGACGCGGGGCACGAAGTTGGCGCCGGCCTCGTGCGGGGGCTTGTCGAATAGGCCCTGCACGTCGCTCAGAATCACGTACAGGTCCGCTTCGACGCGGGCCGCCACGAGAGCGCCCAGGAAGTCGTTGTCCGTGAACGTCTCCTGAATCTCGTCCGTCGCGGTCACGTCGTTCTCGTTGACGATGGGCACGGCACCCAGCTTGAGCAGTTGGTCGATGCAGTTGCGGAGGTTCACGTAGCGGTGGCGTTCGTCGAACGTCTCGCTGCTGACCAGAATCTGGGCGGCGCGCATCTTGTGCTTGGAGAGGGCCTCGTCCCAGCACTGCATGAGGCGGTGCTGGCCCACGGCGGCGCAGGCCTGCTTGGTGGGGACATCGATGGGTGCGTCCTGGAGCTTGAGCGCGGCGCGGCCGGTGCCGATGGCGCCACTGCTGATGACGATGAATTGGTGGCCGTGCAGACGCAGTTCGTGCATCTCCTTGGCCAAGGCGGCCATGAGGGTCCGGTCGGGCATGCCATTGGGATCGCACAACGTGTTGGTGCCGAGCTTGATGACGATGCGACGGTTGGTGATGTTCATTGGCCCTCGATGGCGCGACGGATGTCCCCGTCGTGCGGTGCGTGAAGATAGTCCTCGGCTTTCAACGCGCCGGCCGTGTGGCCGTCACCGACCATCACCCATCGCCTGGAAAGCAAGCCTTCGAGCCCCACGGGGCCACGGGCGTGCAATTTGCCGGTGCTGATGCCCACTTCCGCGCCCAAACCGTATCGGAACCCATCCGCAAACCGAGTGGAGGCGTTGACGAAGACGCCGGCCGAGTCCACGGAGTGCACGAACCGCATGGCGGTCTGGGCGTCTTCGGTGACGATGGCGTCGGTGTGCTTGGAGCCATGCCGCGCGATGTGGTCCATCGCTTCATCGACGTTGGGGACGAAGCGCACCGCCACTTCGAGGGCGCCGTATTCGGTATCGAAGTCCGCTTCCGTATGGATTTGCACGCCGGCCTCGACGAGGCGTTCCGCCATGCCATGCCACCATGATGCCAATTCTTCGTGCACCAGGATGGTCTCCACGGCGTTGCACGCGCTGGGGTAGTCGGTCTTGGCATCCAGCACGATGGCCTCTGCCTTCGCCAGGTCGGCCTTGGAGTCGATGTAGATGTGGCAGATGCCTTCGGCGTGTCCCATGACGGGGATGCGGGTGTTGTCCTGGATGCTGCGCACCAAGGCATTGCTGCCGCGGGGCACGATGAGGTCCACCAAGTCGTCCATGGCCAGCAGCTCCTGCACTTCTTGGCGTCCGGGAAGCAACGTCACCGCGTCCTTGGGGAGGCCTGCTTCTTGCAGGCCCGCTTGGACGGCGTCCACGATGGCGGCGTTGGTGTGCTGCGCCTCGGTGCCTCCCTTGAGCAAGACCGCGTTGCCGCTGCGGATGGTCAACGCGGGAATCTGGATGCACACGTCGGGACGGGATTCGAAGATGCAGGCGATGGTGCCGATGGGCACCGTTTCTTGGAACAAGTACAGGCCATCCACGACGTGCTTGCTGTCCACGATGCGGTGCAACGGGTCGGGCGCCTCCGCCAGTTGCCGCAGGCCGGTTAGGGCGGCCTCCAGTTTCTGCCTGGGCAGTTCCAAGCGTTGCCGCATGGCCGGCGCCAAGTCCGTGGCGGCGTCCAAGTCCTCCTGGTTGGCTTGCAGGATCTGCTGCTTGGCGGCCAAGATGGCATCGCCGATGCAGACCATGGCCTGACGGCGCACGGCGTCGTCGCTGGCAAGCAACGCACGGGCGGCTTTGTTGGCGGCCTCGGCGGCCGCGCGGACATCCATGACGCCGCAGCGCCCGGGGCGGTCAAGTCTCTTTCCAGCAACTCCAGCGCGGCAACGGCTTTGTGGCATGGGCGCAGTGGTTCGCCGATTCCATGCGTGTGCTCGTGTTCCTACTCCTCGTGACGGCCGGTTTGGCCGGCTGCGCCAACACCCCCGACGCCACCGAAGCGGTGGACGATGTCCTCGACGACGTCATCACCGCCCCCAGCGGCACCATCGTCAGCCCCTCGGGCGTCTACAACCTAACCGGCCCGTACAGCCGCGTGCTGGAAGAAGGCGCCCTGGAGATTCTGGACCCCGTCCGCTTCACCATCCCCAGCCCCGTCGACGGCGTCGACATCGAAATGGGTCTCTGGCTCCCCGAAGGCGACGGCCCCTTCCCCGTGATGCTGTTCAGTAGCCCCTACTTTGGCTACACGGGCCGCACCGTCGACAACCCCGGTGGCAGCGTCCAGAACCTCATCGAGCAACTCGTGCCCCACGGCTACGCCTTCGCCACCCACGCGGTGCGCGGCACCGCCGGCAGCGATGGCTGCAACGACCTCATGGGCCCCAAGGAGACCGACGACATCGACGCCGCGGTCACGTGGCTCGGCACCCAGGAATGGAGCAACGGCAACATCGCCATGACCGGCGTCAGCTACGACGGCTCCACGCCCTGGGGCGTCGCCAGCAAGGGCAACCCCCACCTCAAGACCATCATCCCCATCAGTGGCGTGCCCGACATGCACGGCCTCATGTACCGCAACGGCAGCAGCGAAACCCGCGGACCGCTCCTTCTGAACGCGCTCTACATCGCCGGCGGCGTCACCAGCGCACCCCAAGAGGAAATCCCCTTCCGCGCCGTCTGCCCCGACGCCTACCACGGCTTGGCCACCAGCGGCATCGCAGCCTTCACCGGATACGACGCCACCGGCTGGTGGCAAGAACGCAACCGCAAGGCCGGTGTCGAGGCCAACTACCAAGGCAGCGTCTTCAGCGTGCAAGGCCTGCAGGACTGGAACGTCGACCCCAGCCAAGTCATTCCCTGGGTGGATGAACTGGACAAGCAGGGCATGAAGACCAAGCAATTGCTTGGCCAATGGGGCCACGCGTGGCCCGACGGCATCGGCCGCGGCGACGAGATGGATCCCGAGCAGGCGTTCAACCGCCAGACGGCCTACCGCGCCGACCACCAAGAGATCCTGCTGCGCTGGCTCGACTCCGAGCTCAAGGGCGAGGATGTCGACACCGGCCCCGCCGTGCAGATTCGCGACTCCCTGGGTCGCTGGCGCAGCGAAGACCACTTCCCGCCCCGCGATGCGACCTGGACTCCGTACCAGACCAGCGCCAACGGCTACCTCGTCGAAGAGGGCGCCGTGGCCGCCGACCGCATCCTGCTCCCGAACCCCAACGGCAACCCCACCCTCCCCGGTGGCCTGCCCGTCGAGGACGCCAGCATCAGCGTCGACTTCCGCCTCAACCCGGCCGAAGAAGAGCAACTCATCAGCGGCCTGCCCCTGGTGCACGTCACCGTGACGCCCCACGGCCCCGGCGGTTACATGGCGGCGTATGTGTACGAAGAGAGCCCCACCGGCGAACTGCGCCGCCTCGGCTGGACCACCATGAACCTCCTCTACGCCGCCGGCGGCACCGAACCGGTGCCCGTCGTCCCCGGCCAACCCCTCGAGGTCAAGATGGAAGTCCAACCCATGGACGGTGTCATCCGCGAGGGCCACAACCTCCTGGTGCGCCTCTGGGTCTTCACCGACGGCGACCGCCTGCCGACGCTGCCCCCCAACGGTGTCACCCTGCACATCGGTCCCGAGTCGCTGATCAAGATCCCCACCATCGAGCGCGACGAGAGCGTGTACTTCACGCCCCCGACCGCCCAGAATGGTGGCCGCCCGCACGCCGGCGTCCTGGAATACGACCCGGACGACCCCGACAACCAGTAGGCCACAAGGTCCCGTGCACCCGGGGGCCTCACCCCCGGGACGCCAACTGAAGTAGCGGAGCCGCTGGCGACGGGGCATACACCTACGCGTCCTGCTCGTCGTCGCCACGTTCCTCATGGCCTCCGTGGCCGTGGCCCAACCCCCGGACCACGCCATCGAACGCGTGTACGATGCATCCGGCCGGCTCATCGTGGAACGCGGCCTCTCGGAGCACGTCGAGGGCTTGGCTTACGAGCGCCACTACTGGCACGCCGATGCGGCCGCCAAGCCGGACAACCCCGGCGGCGGCAAGGGCAAGGGCGGGGGCGACGACGGGGGCGACCCCGGCACCGATTGCAGTTCCAACAAGTACGCCTTGGCCGGCTGGCATTGGACCAGCCCGTACAGCGCCTCGGCCAGCAGCCACGCCGCCGTGTTCCATGCCTCCTTGCAGACCTGGCAAGCCAGCACCAGCGGCGCCGTGGCCGGCGCCATCACGTTTGGTGACGCGGCCACCGCCGGCGTGCAGGACTTCGTCAACCAAATCGACTTCGTCCACCTGGGCAGCACCAGCACCATCGCCGTCACCACCACGTGGTACTACACCGCCACGGGCGAAGCCGTGGAATCCGATGCGCAGTACAACTTGGCCTTCGCATGGGCCACGGACGGCTCCGCGGACGCCATGGACATCCAGGCGATTGCCACCCACGAGATTGGGCACACGCTGGGCTTGGACCACCCCAAGGGCAACCCGCGCCAGACGTCGTGCTTGACAATGTACGCCTACGGCAGCGAGGGCAGCACCATCGAGCGCTCGCTGGGCGACGGCGACATCTTGGGCATCCAAGCCCTGTACGGCGCCTAATCGGCGACCATCACGGACGCCGCGCGCTTGGCCGGGGCGCGGCGCACCGTCTGCGCGGCGCCAGCCAACACCAGAGCACCGCCGGCCACCACCCATAGGCTGGGGACTTCGCCCAGCAGCATCCACGCCAGAACGGCCGCCCCAGCGGGCTCCAACAGAATCCACGTGGCCACCGTGTGGGCTGGCATGTAGCGGAAGCACCAGTTGGCCAACGTGTGGCCACCCAGCATCGGCACCGCGGCCAACAGGACGAAGAAAATGAAGCTCGTCGCACCCAGATCCACGCCCACCGGTTGCCCCACCAGGGGCAGGGCGAGCAGGATGGCGATGGCGGCGATGGCGTACACGGGCAACACGTACTCCACCAAGCCTTTGGTGGCGCGCAGGCGCCGACCGACCAACATGTACGCCGCCGAACCCAGGCCGCCCAGCAACGCCAAGAGGTCGCCAAACAGGGCGCGGCGCGAATCGGGTGCCAGCGTGCCGTCCCCAGCGGCGATGACGATGGCGCCCACGGTGGCCGCCACGACGCCAAGCCACGCGCGGCTCGACAAGCGGTCACCAAGAAGGAGCTGGCCACCGACCGCCACGAAGATGGCCTGCAACGTCACCAGGGACACGCTGGCGGCCACCGTGGTGTAGAACAGGCTGGTGACCCACAACGAGAAATGCGCACCCAAGGCCACGCCGCTCAGCAACGCCAGGCGCCACTCCTTGCCACTCCATTGGCGCCACGCCGGCCCGAGCTTCCAGGCAAACGGCAACAGCAAGAGGCAAGCAAAGGCCAGGCGCCAGAAGCTCGCGGTCAACGCGGGGGCATCCGCCATCCGGAACAGGGGTGCGGCGAAGCTGACCGACACCACCGCCAAGCCCAGGCCGAGGGCGGGAGGCATGATGGGTCGGTCGCTCATGCCCGCCGACCTGGGTTGGGGTTCTTCAGGCTGCCCGATGCAGTTCGGCCAGGACGTGGATGTCGCTGACCTGCGCCGTGCACGCGTAGACGTGGATGGTGTAGGTGCCGGGGCCAGCCACTGCGAGGTTGGGCCACCATGCATGGGCGCCTTCCACATCGAAGCTGCCGTGGCCTCCGCCCATGTCCTCGCCGTTGGGTCCCTTGAGGCTGAAATCCACGTCGCGGGTGGGTCCGCCGCTGGCTTGGCGCACGTCCACCACGATGCCCACGACGTCGTCGGGCACGTCGATTGGAATGATGGTTTCGGCGCTGCCCTCTGGGTTGGCGTCCACCGTGCAGCGGCCGCCCAGGGCTTGGAACGATTCGTCAATGGCCACCGTGCTGGTGGTGTTCATCCACTCCATTGGGCGCACCTGCAAATCGAGGCGGCTCAGCGTCTGGCCGCCCATGAGGAGGTCCATGACGTCCGCTTGTGGGCCATCGGCGTAGTACGTGCCGATGCGCAACTGCATGGCTTGCTCCGGCCCAATGACGAGGCCGCCTGCTGGAATCCGCAATTGGGTGGTCGCTTCGATGACGTCGCCGGCTTGCACGGCGTCGGGGCCGTCGATGAAGACATGGTGCACCACGCTCTTGTCGCTGCCCCACCAAGCCGTCAATTCGGGGCGCACGTCCGCGCCGCTGCTGGGCTTGGTCGCCTCGTACCACAGCGTCAGGTTGCCGCCCACCACATGCAATGGGCCGGGGGGTCCGTTCCACGCCGGTGCCGGGGTCCCGTCGAGCCATTGGGCGTAGCCCCAATCCAGGGTTTGCCGGGCGGCTTCCGGCGCATCGATCCGCAGCGACCCATCGGGCCACACGAAGTACGTGCGCGTCATGCTCGGCTCTGGTTCAGGCGGCGTCGTTTCGGCCGGTTCTGGGGCGTCGGTCACGCAGCCAGCGAGGCTGGCAAGGAGCAGGATGGCAACGAAGCGCACGGCGGCGCTTCAACGGGCGGCCTTGAAGGGCTTGTCGTCCACGTACAATGCCCGATGGCGTTGGCAACCGGCGTTGAATTGCCCACCACAACCCGGGCAAGGGTGGCCGCCGGCGAAGTAGGGCTGGATGGGGAAGACATGCTGGCAGCGCCCGCAGCGAAGCGCCAAGTCGTCCCCATCGCCGGGCCATGACTGGGCATCGTGGTCGGCGGCCTCGTCGTGGCAGGCGCGGCACGGCCACCACGCGTGGCAGCACGCCAAGCGCAGCCACAGGACGTCGTCGGGGCCATGCCAATGGCGGCACCGACCCTCGGCGTCGATGGCGCTCATTGGTCCATGAGCCACTGGACAATGGCGATGACGTGGTTGCCATGCAGCCACGTGTCGCCCAGGCTGACGTGGCTGGCGCCCTCGACGATGGCCAGTTCGTCGTCGGTGAGGGGTTGGTGATCACCCAGCACGAAGACCGGGTCCTTGGGCCAGGCGACCTTCTGGATGGGCACCCCGTCCTTGTGCAGTGCCACGATGGGCACGCCCTCGGGGAGGTCCTCCATGACGTCCGCCAAGTCGAACGGGGCCACTTGGATGCCTGGCTCCACGTCCTCCCACCAGGGATCGGGGCAAGGGTGCCGCAGGGCGTTGCGGATGCGGGCCGCCGTGGAGCGTTCGTCGGGGTTGAGGCGACGCACCGCGCGCGGGTCGAGGCGCACCGCCTTGGGGGCATCGGCGTCCGCGTGGAACACCATGGTCACCAGGGTGTCCTGGCGCAGGTCGTGGCTCCAGCACAAGGCGGACTGGATGTTGCGGCACAACACGTCGACGCGGCCAGCGCCGCCGGCCAAATCGTCCAGTTCCCAGGCGCCGTCGGCGGGCACGGTGTGGCTGACCAAGATGTAGTGCCTCACTGCTCCTCCTCGTCGGCGACCACGTCGCGGGCCACTGCTTGTCGTCGGGCTTCGTCGTCGCCGCCGTCTTCGTTCCATCGCTTGCGCATGGGCAGGAAGACGATGCCAAGCGTCGCTGCGACGATGATGAGGATGATGGCGATGGTCGCCGGCTCCACGGCCCGGCCAGTCAGGGCCGCATCAAACCTGTTGCCCTATAGCAACGGCGCCAGCAGGCTCGAGGGTTCTTCGTATGGCGCGTGGGTCCACAGAGTCAGGTCCTCGTCGCCTTCCCATGCCACGACGACTTGCACCAAGCCGCCGTCGGCTTCCACGGGGCTGGTGGCTTCCGTGCCGATGTCGATGGGCTCGCTCGTCGCTTCGGTCACCAACGTGGTCTGTTGGGCGATGACGGTGGTCGTCCCGGCGGCGTCCACGTGCTGGATGGTGGTGGTGACGACGCCGGGTCCATCGGCCTGGGCCAACAATTCCAGGTCCCATTGCCCCGGCACAATCGATTCCACTGACGTCGTGAACGCCTGCAGGCCCTCGGTGGCCACCGCGAGGGACGTGGTCGGCGCGTCGGGGCCGATGTCGCTCAACGTGGCATCCGAGAACAAGTGCAAGGCATCCAAGCGCAGGGCCGCCACGGCGATGGTGCCGTCGTACGTGCCCGCCGGCAGAATGCGGTTGGGTCCATGGCCGATGGCGTCGAAGTCCAGGCGCGCATAGTAACGGCCCAGGAACGAGCCCGTGAGCACGACGGTCTCCGTCTCGAATGGGGCTTCGGCGATGGTCTGGTCGTTCTCGTCCACGAGACGCACGCGCAACGATTGCGCCGTGGGGAGCGTCTCGCCGTTGCTTTGTTGGAAGGCTGGCACGTCCAAGCGCAGCGCCTCCACGGGGCTGCCCTGGATGTCGATTTGGATCCACGACAGCGCCGCGGCACCGTCGCCGGGGTTGACGTCCGGGTAGAGGTAGCGCTCGATGACGGTGCCGTCCTCGGGGGACGCGATGAAGGTGATGTCGACGTCCGCGGGGGGTGCATCGTAGTCCGGCGCATCGGCGGCCGGCTCCAGTCGACTTTGCCCTTCGCCCGCGTGCAGCTGCAGCGGGCCTTCCTTGACGCCGTCGCCGTCGGGGTCGTTGGGGTCGCCGCTGGAGGATTCGGGGCCGCCCTGGCCGGCATGGCCTTGGTCGTCCCAGACGGCCATCGCGAGGTAGGCGCCGGCGGGGACCTGGAAGCCCGCTGTCGGCGTGAACGTGCTGACCACTTTCTCAAAGTGCTGTGTGCCTTGCACTTCGGGACAATCCATCACGGTCGAGCCGCCGCCGCTGGTGAATGCGCCGTCGTGCCAGTAGCCCATGGCCCAATGGACCGCTTCGCCGCCGGCGCACCATGCCGTGAACGTCCACGTCAGGCGGCCGAATCCAGCATCGATCGTCGCGGCTTCTTCGGAGACAAAGTACGCCGTGTGTTGGTTGATGGTGATGATCTGCGTCGCGGGCACGGTTTGCGACATCTGGTAGTTCGTCTTGCCATGCACGTCGTCGTTGCCCTGGTATTTCTCGTGCGACAAGTACCAGGCTTGGTCGCTCACTTCCGTGTCGCCCGGCGTCGTGTTGCCTCCAGCGGACGCCGTCAAGGCGGGCACCAGGAGCAGCAGGGACACGAGGACCGCTCTCATTTCTGCCTCTTGCGAGGGTCCCAGCAGCGGTCGCGCGCGGGGCACGACCGGCAGCCATACCAGCGGGTCTTGGAGCCCACGTCTCGGGGGGCCTTCTTGAACGCGAACTGGGGCAGCGGGCGATGCTCCACGCCGCGCTTGCCTTGGCGGAGCCAGACGGACGTCAACTTGGAGCCGTAACGCTCCTGGGTCGGCCCCAGATCCTGCTCCTTGGCGGCGGTTTGAATGTCTTCGAAGCGAATCACGCCGCCCGTGGAGCGGATGCCGATGGCCTTGCGGCCCTTCGTGCAGACGCCGGCGTTCCACGCGGGCACCTCGACGAACCGGTAGCGGCGGCGGGCGAACACCAACAGCCCCACGGGCAAGATGGCCAGGCCGCCGGCGACGCCCCAGCCCAAGTCGACGGGCGCCACGCTCACGGAGGCACTGAACGACTCATCGATGAGGTTGGAGCGCTGGATGCGGATGTCGCCCTCGTACTCGCCGGGCGCATCCGTCAAGGCGATGAAGGTGATTTCCGACACGCCCGCGGGCAAGCGAATCTTGGGTGGCTCTTGGCCCGGAATCCATGTCAACGGATTGCCGAACTGGTCGAGGGCGGGCACTCCGTTGATGAAGACCCGCAACACCAGTTTCGCCAATTCCCCCGTGACGAAGAAGTCGGCCAACACGGGCTCGTTCAGGTCCACTTCGATCATGCCATCGATGGGGACCTCGTACGTGCGGGCACCGGGCCACAACTTCAGCGCCGAGAACGATGCATCCAGTGGCTCCGCCTCTTGGAACGCCACCTCCAATTCCGGTCGGACGTCGAGCCGGATGACGGCGTCGGCCACGATGGTGTCCAAGTAGGAGCCGGTGACGTTGGGGTCGACGTTGCGCGTGGGCCACGCCGTGACGCTGACCCACATGGCAAACTCGTCAAACGACCCGTCGGCGTCCAAGTCCCAAACAATCTCGTCCAGGTCCGGCGTCAAGCCAAACAGGTCCGAAGGCAGGCCGATGCTGCCCGAGATGGTGTGCTTGACGCCCGGTGCCAAGTCGACGACCTGGGAGCTGCGGGCATCGGCGGCGTAGCCACGGTCCACGTTGTCGGGGTCGTCCGCCATCAGGAGCGTGGTGGTCGTCTCGCCATCGGTGATGGTCCACTCCGTACCCGGCTCCATCCAGCGGTACATGAGGTTCGGAATCACGAGGGTGTCCGAGCCTCGGGGCAGGTTGCCCTCCGCCGTGCGGGTCCCCACTTGCGTGTGGTTCTCGAACGCGTTGAGGCGCATCTGGACGTCCTCGTCGACGACGAAGTCGAACTGGATGTCCAAGCGCTCGCCCAGGAAGCTCACGCGGTCATTGAGCTCGTACAAGTCATCGTAGACGAACAACGAGCCCGGGTGATCGAGGCTGTCGAGTTGATACCCGACCGCGCCCACAAGGGGGAACGAAAGGAGAAGGGCCCCCAGGCTCAGCACACTGAGCGTACGCTGGCCTAGGGGGCGTTCGCGCATGGGACTCTTAGTAGTCCGATGGCGGCGTGACCTTACCCTTTCCGTCGGGGCCGCTCTCCCCGTTGGGGGTCACGGTGTGGGCGGTGGTGGGGGCCTCGCCGTCGTACTCGTATGCGCCGTCCTGCTTGTAGGCGTGGTCGCCCGCAACGCTGGCGGTCACCAGGACACAGAAGGTGCCTTGGTAGACACCGTCGGGCAGGATGCTGTTGGCGTTGTCGCCGGGGGTCGCGTCAAGGAGCTTGAACTTGATCGTGGTGGTGTCCTCGATGACGGAGCCGTCGGTCTCGGTGGTGGTCTCGAGGGTGGCCACGGCGGCGGCCTTGCCGTCGTCGTCCAGGGTCTTGACGCTCTGGAACGTGGTGCCGTCGTCGCTGGTCAGGACCTCGACATTGTTGGCGACCGCGATGCGGGCGATTTCGGCGGTGCCGTCCTTCAGGACCAAGTCGGCCATGCTGACGTCCACGTGGAACGTGCTGGTGGCCTTGTTGGTGACGGTGAAGGTGCTGCTCTCGATGCCCTCGGCGGTGGGGTCGATGGCGGGGAAGGTGACACCGGCACCGGCGTCGACGACCCAGTGGACGACCTCGTAGAGGGCGAACTTGGTGGTGAAGGGCTTGTCGCCGTTGGGTACTTCGATGGTGTAGATGCCCGCGCTCAAGTCCGCGGGCAGGGTGAACTCGTAGTTGACGGGCAGGAAGCCGTCCATGGCCACGGTGTCGGTGGGGAAGCTGACCTTGGAGTCGGTCAGGGCCACCTGCTGGTCGGCGCTGTCCTTGACCACGATGGTCAGGCTGGTGGCTTCCACGTCGGCCTCGCCGTTGCGGTCGAAGTACCAGGCTTGCAGCGCCATCTGGTGGGCGGTGCCGTCAAGCAACAGGCGGCCATCGTTGGCCACGTCGCTGTTCTCGACGACCTTGAGCTTCATCAGAATCGAGTCAATCTCGTTGACACGAATGCTCGTGTCGATCTTCTCGGCGTGCTGGCTGTTCGGGTCGTTGCAGCAATCTTCGCCATCCGCCATCGCGACGGGGGCCGCCATGGCAAGCAAGAAGACCGCTGCAACACCGAGGATTGTTTCCTTGTAGATTCGCATATTCCACCCACACAGCGCCGAAGCGCCTGGGTGGTTCCCAGATGTGCTGGTACTTAGGCGTTCAGGGACGTTGACAGGGATTTCCTATGCCGGTGCAAGCAATTGAGTGCACAGGCCTTTGGGTCCGATTGTCCTCGTGCCCAACAGGAGAAACGGGCCGTCCAAGGGATGTGCTCGCGCGGGCCGGTTGCACACGAAGTCCTCCCCTTTCTGGCACGTGGCGGCGTTTTTTGTTGTGTTGCTGCGCACCGGGCGGCGGCGCCCACGCTGCGTTCTACGAATTCCGAAGTCTTGGCTGGCTTCGTTGGACGGTTCAGCCTTGGAACTTGAGCTGCCGCATGAGCTGGCGTTGCATCTTGCGGTTGCCGCCGATGCCCTTCATCATCGACTTGGTGGTCTCGTAGTACTTCAACAGTTCACGGACCTCCTTCATGTCGCGGCCGGCGCCGCGGGCGATGCGGCGCACGCGGGGGCTCTTGATGAGGTTGGGATTCTCGCGCTCCTCTTCCGTCATGGAGCTGAGGATGACCTTGTAGTGCCCCATCTTCTCCTGGGTGCCGGACATGTCCTTGCCCTGCAATTGGGCGCCCATGCCGCCGGGCAGCATCTGGGCGACCTTGCCCAGGGGCCCCATCTTGCCGATCATGTCCATTTGGGCTTGCATGTCGTTGAGGGTGAACTTGCCAGACAGCATCTTGCGTGCCATCTTCTCGGCATTCATGCCCTGGCTGGCTTCCTGCGCCTTCTCCAAGAGGGCGTCCAAGTCGCCCATGCCGAGCAGGCGGCCGATGAAGCGCTTGGGGTCCAAGGCTTCCAACTCGTCCACGTGTTCGCCGGTGCCGATGAACACCACCGGCGCGCCAGTCGCGGCCACGGCCGAGAGGGCACCGCCACCCTTGGCGGTACCATCGAGCTTGGTGATGATGGTGCCCGTCAAGCCGACGGCGTCGTGGAACGCCGTGGCCTGCACGGCCGCTTGCTGGCCGACCTGGGCGTCCATGACCAGGAACTTCTCGTCGGGGTTGGCGGCGGCGAAGATGGCCTCCATCTCCTTGACCAGCCCGTCTTCCAGCTTGTCGCGACCCGCGGTGTCGACGATGATCACGTCGTGCTTTTTGCGCAATTGCTCCATGCCGCGCTCGACGATTCCGACGGCGCGGTCGCTGCCATGCGTCTCGCCGCCTTCCGGCTTCTCGCCGTAGAATGCCACGCCGACTTGGTCGGCCAGGGTCTTGAGTTGGTCGTGGGCCGCCGGCCGGTGCACGTCCGCCGCGATGACGCCGACGCGCAGCCCCTTCTTCTTGAAGTGGTTGGCCAGCTTGCCCGTGGTCGTGGTCTTGCCCTGACCGTACAGGCCGACCATCATGATGACCTGCTTCTTCAGGGGGACCTTGCGGGGTTCGCCCAGCAGCTTCACCAACTCGTCGTGGACGATGCGGATGACGTGCTCGCGGTTGCTCATGCCCGGCAAGGGGCGCTCCTCGAGGGCGCGCTTTTCGATCTCCTTGCTCAGACCCAAGACCTGCTTCACGTTCATGTCCGACTGAATCAAGGCGCGCTGGATGTCCCGCGTCACTTCCTTGACCAGCGCGGCATCGATGTGGCCGGCGTTGGCGATCTTCTTCAGGGTGCTTCGGAGACTGTCTCCGAGGCCCTCCATGACCATGCTGCCTTCGAGGCGGTCCCGGTATTTGAGCCGGGTGGCGTGCGCCGGCCAGGGCCGCAGGGCCGCAGGGCCGCTCATCCCAAGCCCTACGCGGCCAATTAGTCGGCGAACCGATGTTCCCGCATGGGAGACCCGATTCTACCCGAGAAGCAAGAAGAGGCCTGGCTTGGCCACGACCACCGTGTCTCCGCCCGCGACATGAAGCGCATGAAGAAGCGCGCTGCCGTTGGTGGAGGAGCCGCCATGGCCCTTGGCGTGGTGGGATCCATCGACCTGATTGACAAGGTGCAGTGAGGGCCTCGGTCCATGGCTCCCATGGTTCCATCGGACGTTGTTTCGTGCAGCCCGCTGGAATCTAGGGTCGTCGACTAAGTACCTCGAGCGTCAAAGATAGACGTGAGCACCATGGGACCCGATGGCACCCCTGAACCCGCCTGGCTCGGCCGCAACGACCGGATCACGACCCGCTCCATGGAGCGCAAGAAGCGCCGCCTGCTCATCGCAGGTGGGCTGATTGCTGCGCTCAGTGTGATTGGTTCGCTGGACCTGGTCTTCAGTCAACTCACCTGAGTCGACCCGGCTACTCGTCGAGGATGCGTTGCAGTACGATGCGCGTACCGGCTCCGGTCGGACCCTTGGCAAAGTAATCGGATCCGCTGGTCCATGCCTTGCTGGCGATGTCCAGATGCGCGAACGTCACGTCCCCCGCGAAGTGGGAGACGAACGAGCCGCCGATGGACGTGCCCGCCTTGTTGCTCAGGCTGATGTTCTGCAGATCCGCGTAGGTTCCCTTGTTCGCTTCGTCGAACTCCTCGCCTTGCGGTAGCTGCCAGGCTTTGTCGCCTCCGCGCTTGCTCGCGTCAATGATGGACTGCGCAAACGCGTCGTCCTTGCTCATCACCGCCACGTAGGTTTCGCCCACCGCGAAGCTGCAGGCACCCGTCAGGGTCGCCATGTCGACCATCCAGTCGGGCTTGTAGCTCGTTGCATGATGGATTGCGTCCGCCAGGATGAGGCGGCCTTCCGCGTCCGTGTTCAGCACCTCGATCGTCGTTCCCTTCTTGCTTGTCACGATGTCTCCGGGGCGCTGCGCGGCACCGCTGGGCATGTTCTCCACGCACGGCGTGATGCCGATGACGCGGTGCTTGGGCTTCAACTGGGCCACGGCCGCCATCAACGCGATGGTGTTGCAGGCGCCGCACTTGTCGTACTTCATGTCCCACATGCCCGAGCCTGGCTTGAGGGAGATGCCACCGGAGTCGAACGTCACGCCCTTGCCCACCACGACCAGGGTCTTGGTGTTCTTGGTGGCCTTCTCGGGCTCGTAGGTCATCGTCACGAGTTGCTCCTCGTTGTCGCTGCCCTGCGCCACGCCACACAACGCGCTGAAGCCTTCCTTGCGCAACTGCGCACGGCCCTTGACGCTGACCTTGAAGCCGTGCTTGCGGCCGCGCTTGCGGGCCTCGCTGGCCATCCATTTCGGGGTGGCGATGTTGCCCGGCGTGTTGGCCAAGAGGCGCGCGTCGTTGACGGCCTCGGCGATGATGGTGGCCTGCTGCACGGTCTTGCGCACGGCCGCCGGCTTCTCCGCCACGATTTGCAGGGCCTTGATTTCGGGCTTGGGCTTCTTGTCCTTGCTCTTGCCCTTCCATTGATCGAAGCTCAAGTCACCGATGATGGCGCCGTGGACCATGGCCTGCAAGGCGCTGGCTTCGTCCAAGGCGTCGCCGGCGGCTTCCAAGTGGAGGCTCGTGGACGCGCTGGTGAATCCTAGATCCTTGACGTGCTTCAGCGCCGCATTCATCGCGGAGCCGAGCTTCTCCTGGGTGAGCTTGGCTGGATCGCCCAAGCCCACGAGGACCAACGCGTGGTCGTCGCACGGCACCGACTTGACGGACTTGAGGCCCAAACCCGTCGTGGCGTTGTCGATGAGCCACGTCGCTTGGGGGTGCTTGTCCTGGCCAATGCGGGCAAGGCCCGGAGCGGTGCGCTTGTCGTCCTTGGACACGACGCCGACGATGACCGCCTCGGCCTTCGCCTGCTTGGGAGTCACACAGGAGATTTTCATCGACCCCGCCACAAGAAGGTGGCATAAGAAGCATGACCCATTGGCCGGCGCTTTGATGAGCTTGGGCCGTCATGGCCGGTCGTGGACCTTGTGGATCCCGTCGACGTCGTTGCCCGCCTCATGGATGCCTTGGCCAACGACGCCGACCTGGTGCCGTTCCTGCATGAAGACGTCCATTTCCGCAGCGACGTCGTTGGCGTGTTGGGGCGCGACGAGTTGATTCAGCACATGCGTCAGCGCCGCGTGCAGCCCAAGGACCAGACAATGAAACGCAACCTCATGTTCGTCTGGTGGACCATCGATGGAATCGATGGACCGGAAGAACAAGGCACGTGGATCATTGCAATCGACCAGGATGGACTGGTCATTGAATGGCAAGAATTTCGTGGCTGAATCGTTCCACTGATTCTCGAACACACCAAGGTCAATTGCCGCATGAATGTTGTATCGAACAACGCATGCAATGGATTGACTTCGTACCGTACCTCGTGCTCGCCATCTTCCTGCTGGCCGGCCTCTTGGTCTACGAGAAGACCGGCCTCCGCCTAGGCGGCGTCCTGGTCATCCCCTTGCTCATGTTCTACAGCATCGCCCACGTGGGCCTGCTGTTCATCTTTGCAGCCAGCGTCGCCGTCGCCATCATCGCCGGCGCCATCGTGCGCAGCACCACATTCCTCTACGGGCGCCGGCTGCTGATTGTCTACATCGTGGCTGGCATGCTGTGCGCGGGATTGCTCTTGACGCGCTTCCTGCCCGATTACCCCGCCATCGCGCTCGCAGTCCTGCCAGGCATCTTCGCATTCAACATGCACCGCGAGAGCCGCCCCGTGCAAGCCACCGCCGTCTTTGGCGCCATTTTCCTCGTGGGTGGATTCCTGCTGCACCTGCTGGTCAACCCCGTGGTCTACCCGGACGCAACCCCCATCGGACAACCCGCCAGCCTGCAAGGCCAAACCAGCCTCGAAGTCGCCGGACCCCTGGGCCTCGTGGTCACCGTCATGGAGAGCCTGCGTGCCTCCGTGGAGGCCGAATGAAGCAGACCTTCGACCGCCTCGCCATCGAAGACAGCCTGCCCCGCCGTTACCGTGGCACGGGCCGCGGCTTCCGGCGCCTCGTGCGCGACATCCCCCTCCGCATCGCCGTCACCGGCACGCGAGGCAAGACCAGCACCACGCTGGCCATCGAGAAACACCTGCGCCAACGGGGCCACGACACCATGGCCAAAGTGACCGGCACGACGCCATACGTTGTGCGCAACGGCGAACCCGTCCCCACGCCACGCTACGGGCCGGTCATGCTCGACGAGACCATGTGGGAAATCAAGCGCCACGCTCCCTGCGGCGCCGCCATCATCGAAAACCAAGCCATCGCCGAATACGGCATGCGCATCGTCCACCAAGCGCTCCGTCCCCACGTCATCGTCATCACCAACGTCCGCCGCGATCACCAAGACCAAGTCGGCCGCCAACCCCAGCGCATCGCCCGCGCATTTGGCCGCAGCGTCCGCAAAGGAGCCACGGTGCTGTGCGGCGAACAAGACCCCGCGTTGGCCGCCATCGTCCAAGAAGAAGTCCAGCGCCGCAAGGCCCACTACGTGCAAGTCGACGAACACCTCGGCGATCCTCCGGGCATGGTCAACCACCGCATCGTCCACCAATTGCTGGAACGCGTCCACGGCACGGGCCTTCCGGACCGCGTCCTGGACGCCACCCGCACTGCGCTCCAACGCACGAATCAATTCCACCCTGGCCCGGTGCCCGCCTTCGATGCCAGCGAAGTCAACGACGTCGACTCCACCCACAAGATTCTGCGCCACATCAGCCCCGACCCGATGCCCATGGTTTGGGTGCTCTACCTGCGTGGCGACCGGCGCGAACGAAGCCATGCGTTCCTGCAGTTCATGCGCGACCGCATCGAGGAGGGCTATGTTCATGACATCCACTTGGCGGGACGCCACGCCCAATTGTTTGCCAAGCGCCTTGGGTTCCCCGCACGGATCCATCGGCGCAGTCCCCGCCACGTGGAGGCCGTGGCCCAGGAAGTGATGCGCAGTGGCTTGCCCGTCATGATGGCCGCCAACGGCGCCGATCCCTGGCCCCGTCGCCTCGCCAACCTCTTGGGTGCGTCTACTCGGACCAGGGCTGGTGCTTGCCCGGTTCCAACACCAGCGGCAGCATCTGCGTGAGTGGACCGTCTTCAATGGTCCACGTCGCGTGGTGCCGGGTGTAATCGTCTTCGGGATGGAATGCGATGCTGCGCCCCGTCACTTCGAACATGCTGACATCCGGCATGCTGTTGCCGATGCTCAATACGCGCTCCAATGGCACGTCCATCTCGCGGGCGAATTCCAACACGGGCAGTGCCTTGTCGTTGAGGGGCGTCTTGACGACGCCTTCGCCCGTGATGTGGCCTTCGTCGTCGTAGAGGAATCCGTTGGCCGCTACGTGCGGGATTTTGAGGCGCCGGGCGATGTCTTCGGCAATGATGTTGACGCCGCCACTGACGATGGCGGTCTGCACGCCCTCGGCCTGCAGGGTCTCGACGGTCTCCTTGACTCCGTCCATGAATGGCGGCTTCTGGAAGATCTTCTGGAAATCGGCGCGGCCAATCTTGGGTTGCTTGTCCAACCACAGGGCCGCATCGCGCCGGATGAACTCCACGTCGTCGAATTCCCCATTCAGGTACGCTTCGAGGCCCGCTTGGTTCTCCACGCCGAAGTGCTTGTGCACCATGACCCAACTGCTACCGACGTCAATCAGCACGCCGTCCATGTCGAAGCACACGAGCTCGACGGGCACTTCTGGCGGCGGCAACGGCGTCGCGGGCCGCACGACGCGGTGGTTGCGATAGAACGTCTCCAACGCTTCCTTCAACATGTCGCGCCAGCCGCGCAGGCGCTTAGGGGCTTCGGCAAACGCCAAGTGCGTGCCGTCCAGTCGAATGTCGTGCGAGTCCTTCTGGCTGTTGCATTGCTTGCCTTGGGTGGCTGCGTGGATCCCACGCCCGCCGGCGACGTCGTCGACCGCGTGGAATCTGAGGTGGCCGCCCGCTCGGACCTCGCAGTCATTTCCAACGAACCCGTTGTCCGATTTGAGACGGACCACGGCACCATCGACGTGTTGCTCTACGCCACCTGGATGCCAGAACACGGCCAACGCATCCTGCAGCTTGTCCACGATGGATTCTATGACGGCGTCCAGTTCCACCGCGTCATTCCAGGATTCGTCATCCAATCCGGCGACCCCACCGGAACCGGTACCGGGGGCTCGGGCCAGACCATCCCCCACGAATTCGACGAGCGACTGCAGTACCTTTCGGGCGGCATGGGCATGGCGCGGGGCAGCGACTTGGATTCCGCGGATTCGCAGTGGTTCTTCACGACGCACCCGGCGACGCGCATGTCCAACCCCGATGGCGAATACGCCGCGCAGTACGGCACCTACGCCATGTTTGGCCAAGTCGTGCGTGGCTTGGACGTGGTGCGCACCATTTCCGAGGTCACGACCATTCCCCAGCAGGACCGCCCCGTCGTCCCGGTGCTCGTGCAATCCGCCACCGTCATCGAGAACGACGTGGACCCCACCGCGTATCCATTGCAGCCAATCGAGGTGGGTGGCCACGTGGTGTCCATGCCGCTGCATCAATTTGCGGGCCATCCGTTTGCCATGACGCAGGAAGTCAACGGCCCCGATGCACTGGTCGTGGCCTGCAGCCACGAAGGCGACGCGCTGCCCGTGGCGCCGCTTCACTTCGAAGAACCCGAGATCCTCACGTGGCCGGCGGGCGTGGTCGACTGCACCTTCACTGCCGGCGACGAGGTCCTCGAGCAAACGTTTGTCGTGGGGGCCGCGCCATGATGCGCCCCATCGCGGTGGCGGCGCTGCTGTTGGCGGGATGCTTGGGGACCGCCCCGGCCAACGAACCGGCGCCCGGCAACGCATCGGACGCGGCACCCAACGCCGAACTCGTCGATCTGCTCCACGACATCCACTCGTTCCCCGAGTTGCGCATCGAGACCGACTTTGGCACCATCCGCATGGTGCTGTTCACGGAGTGGACTCCACAAACCGCGGCCCACATCGGCGACCTCGCCGACTCTGGATTCTACGACGGTCTGATCTTCCACCGCGTCGTCGACGACTTCGTCATCCAAGGGGGCGACCCGACCGGCACCGGTGAAGGCGGCAGCGGTCCCGGCGGCGCCAGCACCAACATGGTGCCCCTCGAAATCCATGAAGGCCTCGAATTCGGCGTGGGCGCCGTCGGCCTGGCCCGATGGACCGACGACACGGGGGATTCCCAGTTCTTCATCACCGAGGAGCCTGCCCAACACCTCCACGACCCCCAAGGTGCCACGGGGGACGCCTTTGGTGCCTACGCCATGTTTGGCCAAGTCTTCGAGGGAGTGGACGTGGTCCGCCAAATCGCCGCCGTCGACGTGGTTCCGGGCGCCGACCGACCCGTGGAGGACGTCATCATGCGCCAGGTGGCGTTGTTGCCCCCGCCCACGGACCTGGATGCCATCGGCCTGGTCCGCACCATCTTGTATCCCCCATTCGCGGACGCACTGGATGC
>JBFKTF010000001.1:0-37138 GCA_041636435.1 Thermoplasmatota archaeon | reverse complement strand
TTGCGCCCTCCGCTCGCACAGACCTTCGGCCTGTGCGACCGCCCTTGCACCATCGCCTTCGGCGATGGCTACCCCAAGAGGCTGGATTCGCCCGAGCCACAATGCGAGGGGACCCCCGAGCGAGCACTTGTCCGAGTTTGGCGTCAATCCGGCCCCTTGCACGCCGGCCTCGCGTCGCTCGCTCGCAAGGCATGTCATGGCGGTATGTGCCCCCCGAAGCAAAGAAAAAATAGACGGTACACTATTCTTTGGCATGCGCGTTTGGTTGCCCCTCGGGCTATTGCTCACCATGACGCTCGTTGCCACTGTACCCGCAAACGCATCCTCGTGGTCGGACACTCAACACGAGTGCGATGCATTGTTCAACTGTGTCACTGCGACGGCCTCGGTGGGCGCCACCTACAGTTGCAGTCAGGGAACGTGCTACCGTTGGTACGCCACGGGATCCATCAATGCACCAGTGGCCGGATCCATGAGCCTGCTTGGCAGCGGTGCTACCAACAGCGATAGTGATGCATGTGCGTCGGCCGCCCCCGCATTCTCGTGCAGCAAGACGGTATCGCGGGTTGACATCTACCCATCTTCGGGCACCGGCGTCTGTGCCCGCGCACATGTCACCGCCGCCTTCATTGGAGGCGCGGTTCCTCCGCAGACAGCGAGTGTCAATTGCTGAAGTTGCGTTGCACATTTCTTGCTCTAGCAATCTCCCTTCTGAGCGGCTGCTTGGCAGGCATTCCGGAGCCCGACCCCGACCCTCCGTGGCAGACCTGGGTCGCAACGTACGATGTCGAGGGCCGTTGGGGCAAGGGATCATTGACCGTGGCCATGGGCGCCGCCAGGGCGATCCTCGATGAGGACCGCGCCCTGCGACGGGCGATACCCGTCGAATTCACCCTTACGGGCTATGGCTTAACCGACGGAGAGTCCAGAGTTGCCAAAATTTGGATTGACGACCAACTTCGCACTGTTCGACTGGACCTGCCCTGCGGGTACGCAGATATTCGATCGTGCACGCAGGGCATGTTTCACTGGGCAGAGCGGGGAAATCCACCCCCGTTCGGCATTGGACTGAACCGGGTGACCGCCCCCGAATCTGTTTTCCAGTCAGGGATCGACACCGTTCACCTGGACTTGCAACGGGAGGGCAACGTCATCACATCCTCAGGCCCCCGCTTGAGCGATGGTCACTATATGCATGGACCTGCGCGGGTCGCCTACGATGGCCATTGGGCCCCGGCCCGGTTGGAGTGGTCAGGACCGCCAATCGGCGAAGCCACTCTGCAGCGAACATCCCTCGAGGTTCGTTCTGAACAAGACCCTCCAGACACATGGCCGCTGCGACCCCAAGAATATGACCTCGGCATTGCTGCCGATTTTGGCCTTCCCAATCAGCCATTGACCGGCATGAACCGGTCACCGGCGCAATCGATGGCCGTCCTTATCGACGATGTAGAAGCAGCGAACCGCATCATGCAGAGTGGTTGCATAACGATGTATGAGGCGTCGGGGCCATGGAGTTCTCAAGCAGTGGTTCCCGGCGGCGAACCGTTGCGAACAGTGGAACGGCATCGATTCGTTCTCCAGGACGGGCGGACGTCCCACGAATGGACGGTGCAGTGGGAGCTGGGGCCCTCTGCAACGGAATATGACATCATTGACCATGGCCCTGCCGAGCGCGATTCCCGAGGTTGCTCCGCGCGCGCAATTTGGCCGGCCGCTGCCATGACCCTCGAAGACTTCTCGCAACTAGCGTTGTCATCGCCCACACATAGCGGCATCCACGACGTGTTGGTGCTTTCACAGGCACCCATGTTCGCCAACGAGAATACGCGCAGCATTCCGTTGCGTTATGTTGCGCTCTGGCCCAGTCCCGAGGCAACCGAATTCGGTTCCGGCCTTCCCGACCAATTGGTCGTCGACCCGTCGGACGGATCGCTATGGTGGCTGGTCCTGCCTATCGACGAGCTTGATGCTGTTGATGACGGCCGCTGGCCGCCATCCATTGGCTAGCCGAATCACGCTGTGCACCCCACGCCCCTTATCATCCAGCGTTGGAATCCTGACCCGTGGCGAACCACACGGCGCTTGAGCAAGCCCGCCCCGATTGGTTGAGTCGGGACGCCTTGTTGGAGGCGTTCGTGAATGTCCTGACGTTTGTGGCGATCATGCTCGCGGCGTACTTGTTGGGCCGCGGTTTGCGTTACTTGTACGATCATTCGCACCGCAAGCGCATGACCAGTGCCCAGGTCTTGTTTGGCAAGATCATGGTCGTGTCCGTCGTGACGTTCGGGTTCTTCGTGGCGCTTGGGTTGGTGTACCGCGTCGAGCCGTTGTCGTTGGTGGCGACGCTGGGTGTGGCGTCGTTGGCGCTTGGTTTTGGTTTGCAGAACACGGTGGCCAACATGGCGGCCGGAATTGGCCTCGCCGTGGACAAGCCATTCGACGTGGGGGACCGCATCCAGATTGGCAACACGTGGGGCGACGTGTTGACGGTGGGTCTGCGCTCGACGCGCATCATGACCGTCAACGGCGACTTGGTGGTGGTGCCCAATTCGATGCTGGACACGCGGGAGTTGTGGAACTTCACGTACGGCGGCAACCCGCGCTATCGCCTGGATCTGCCCGTCGGCATTTCGTACGAATCATCGATTCCGTTGGCCGAGAGTTTGTTGCTTGAGGCGGCCCGCGCCGAGGACGGCGTCTTGGACTATCCGGAGCCCGTGGTGCGTGTCATGGGCTTTGGCAATTCATCCATCGACCTGCAACTGCGTGTGTGGATCAGTCAAGCCCGTGCGCGGCCCGCCGTGCGGGACCGTTTGCTGCGCGACGTGAAGCGTCGGTTCGATGAGGACGGCGTCATCTTCCCGTTCCCGCAGCACACCATCAGCCGCCACGAGAACTTGCCCGAAGCCGCACCCACGCCGCCGTTCTTGCTTGGCGAAGCGAGCCAGAAACCAGTCATCCTGGTCGTGACGCGGGGCCGGGAATCGGCTCGTGCCATGGCGGCCGGCATCGTGGACGTGGTGCGCCGCCTCGATGGCCGCATGGTGGTGCTGCACGTGCGCAAGCCAACGTACGCCATGAGCATCCAAGATGGCCAAGGTGCGCTCAACATCTATCTGAACGAGGCCCACAAAGCGGGCGTCACGGCGAAGGCGGAGACCGAAGTCGGCGACCTGCCCAAGGTGCTCCGGCAAGTGGTGCGCGAAGAGAACGCCAAACTGGTCCTGTTTGGCCGCCCGCAGACCCGTGCCATGGGCGTCGGTTGGATTCGCTCCGAGGTGGCCGCGGCACGACAACAGAGCCCGGTGCCGTTGCTGACGGTGGGCTCCCATGGCGAGATCCCGGACGAGTGGATTGAGACGTGGCGCAAGCACCTGCACCCTCCACCGCCCGAAGAAGAGCCCGACGAAGCGGCGCCCGTGGAGGAGACCCGCGCGGAGCTGGAAGGAGATGGCGACGAGGCCGAGGTCCACCCGGACGAGCGGGCTCCATGACAACGCACGTACCGTCTTGAGCGCATCGTTCGACCTTCGTTCCCGAAGGGCTTTGAGGGCTTGAAAACAAAGAGTACGTGTGAGCGCTTTTTCCTCTCAGTCCAAGCACGCTTCGTCCCCCGATCTCCCCTCCCGACTCACCTTCTTGCGCGACCGGTTGCTGCACATCACGGCGCGCAATCCGAGCATCATGTTGGCGACGCTCCCCAAGCGCCGCGGCCTCGATTTGGGCCATGACCATGAGCTGGCCGCGACGACGATTCGTCGCGTCCTCTCGGGCCGCAGTTCCTGCATCGTGCCGGACCGCGACACCAGTCCGGAAGCCAGCGAGGCCCGTGCCCGCTTGGTGGCGATGCGCCGCCACTTGCACTTGCAACGCGAAGAGACCGGCCTCGAATCGGGCCACTTGGGCTTCCCGTTCTTGACGGGCAAGTTGGACCAAGACACGTGGGTCCGTGGCCCGTTGCTGTTGTTGCCCATCGACATCGAGCACCGACCCGGCAGCCGGCCGGGTGGATGGCATGCCAGTCTACGCGAAGGCGCCCACCCCGCCGTCAACAAGGCCCTCTTGGCGGCGGTCGCGAAGGTGCAGGACACCCGCATCCAGGACACCCTCATCGATGGCTTGGAGGACCTGGTGGCACGTTTTTCGGACTTGCCCGCGGGCGAGTTCGACCTGGATCAGCTCTTGGCGGACATGGAGGATCTGTTGCAGCAGCATGGCATCTTGGCGCCGCTGATGGATGGCGCCACGCAGGCCTTGGCGCCCATGACCAAGGAAGACCGCGCCACGCAGAATGCGCCACTCCACTTGGCCCGCCACGTGGTCATGGGGGACTTTCCGCAGGCCAACGAACCCATCCACGCCGATTACGACGGCCTCATTGCGGCCGCCGACGGCGACGGCATGGAGCTCCTGAAGCACTTGCTGGATTTGCCAGCGGATTTGACCACGGACGTGGAGGTGCCCCACGTGGATGCCGTGGCCGACAACGACATCGGCAACGTCCTGGCCGCCAACGGCAAACAAACGGACGTGGTGCTGCGTGCCCGCGCCACGCCCTGCACGGTGATTCGTGGACCCCCGGGCACGGGCAAGTCGCAGGTCATCACCAACCTCGTGACGGACGCGTTGCGTCATGGCCAGCGCGTGTTGGTGGTGTGCCAGAAGCGCGCCGCATTGGACGTGGTGCACGAGCGGCTGCGCCAAGCCGGACTGGACGACATCTGCCTCTTGGTGCACGACCCCAACGCCGACCGGAAGGCGGCATTCCAGGCCTTGGCGCGGCTCATCGACGGACCCACGCCGGGTGTCCCCGACCTGCGCCCACTATGCGATGAGGTGGACCGCCTCGTGGATGACTTGGACGCCATCGTGGAGGTCTTTGGCCAGACGCACCGAGGCAAGACCATCCATGAAATCCACGCCGAAGCGGACCCGGACCACACGGTGCGCTTGGCGGGCCACCGCGACTTGCACGACGTGCAATGGTCCGACGTGGAGCGCGCCACGGCGGCCATCCAAGACATTGGCGCCGACGTGCGCCGGTACCGCATCGACCACGTGTGGGCCGGCCGCCGGGACCTGGGCCACGACGCACCCCGCCGGGCCGACGTCGAGGAACGCCTGGATCGCTTGCGCGACGAATTGGAGCGCCCCTACCACATCGGCCCCCGCAAAGACCTGGAAGCCGACCTGCACGCGTTCACCACGTGGATGGCCAAGCGCCGCAGCATGCTGCGCCGCGTCGACCCCGAATGGCGCACCGCCCGCACCCACGTGCAAGCGTTCCTGTCGGGCGTCGCGGCCTCGGAGCAGGACGCCGCCGAGTGGGCCGCGCGCATCCGCCAAGGCCTGCGCGTGCTCGATGCATTGGATGCACTCGACGACGTGGTGGGTGCGCGCATGCGCAACCGCATCACAGACGACGCCGACCACAGCCTCGAGGTCGTGGCCGCGTGGCGCGACGGTTGCCGCGACTGGGAGACGCTGGTGCAAGTGGACCGCCACTTGGGCGAGTTGCCCGTCGCCGCGCGGCGCCTTGTGCTGCTGGGCCTGCGCGAATTTGGTGATGCAGCGGCCCACGGCATCACGCAAGAGGTGCTGGCGGCTTGGATTGCCGAATTGGAACAAGAGATTCCCATGCTCCGTGGGGACCCGTTCCACGACCATGCCCGCAAGCGGGACCGCCTGGCGATAATCTTGAACGAACGCCGCCGCCGCATGGCCGACGGCATCGGCACCGCCATGCGGGAATTGGCACGCAACCCCACCGGCGATGCCCGGGCATGGAACCAGGCCGGCGCCTTGTTGCGCCGCAAGCGCCGCATCCCCACGATGCGCCAATTGCTGCACGACGTGCGCCTGGGCCACGTCTGGGACCGCGCCGCGCGGTGCTGGCTCATGAGCCCAGAAGCGGTCTCCGCGGTGCACCCTCTGGAGTCGGGCAGCTTCGATTTGGTGGTCTTCGACGAAGGCAGCCAACTTGCCGTGGAGCGTGCCCTGCCCGCCATCTACCGCGCCAAGCGCATCGTGGTCGCGGGCGACGAACAACAACTGCCACCATTCGATTTGTTCCGTGGCCAAGGCGAGGACGACGAGCCCGAATTGGAAACGGACAGTTTGCTGAGTCTGGCCCAGGCTGCCTTTGGTTGCCACATGTTGGAATGGCATTACCGTAGCGAGCACCAAGAACTGGTGGAGTTCAGCAACCAGGCCTACTACGGTGGTGGCCTCAAGGTGGTGCCCAACCCGGACCACGGTGCAAGGCCCATCCGATACCACCGCGTGGAGGGCCGCTTCGTGGACCGCCGCAACCGCGTCGAAGCCGACGCCATCGTGGACATCTTGGCCGATTTGTTGTCCCGCCCCGAGCCCCCCAGCGTCGGCGTCGTGACCTTCAACCAACCACAGCGGGAACTGATCGAGGAACGCATCGATGCTCGCTGCGAAGTGGACACCGAATTCGCCGCCGATTGGGCCCGTGCGTTGCAAGCCGACGCCGATGGGCGACCGTTCATCAAGAACATCGAGAACGTGCAAGGCGACGAACGGGATGTCATGGTGTTCTCCACCACGTACGGCCCCGACGCAGAGGGCAAGCTCAGCAACCGCTTCGGCGTCTTCAACCAACGCGGCGGCGAACACCGCCTGAACGTCGCCATCACCCGCGCCCGCAGCCAAGTGCACGTCGTGACGAGCATGGACCCCGAGGACCTGCAAGTGGAATCCAGCACCCACCTGGGACCCAAGCACCTGCGCGCCTACTTGGAGTACGCCCGCGCCGTCGACCGGGGCGACCGCGGCACCGCCGAGGCCGTGTTGGCCCGCGTCGCCGAAGGCACCCAACGCTCCGGCCGGGCCAGCCCCCCGACCAGCATGCACCGCCGCCTCTGCCAGGCGCTGGAAGACGAAGGATACGTGGCCAAGGCGCTGGTGGGCTACAGTGGTTACCGCATCGACATCGCCGTCGCCACGAAGGAGGACCCGGAGCGTTTCTTGGTGGCCGTGGAATTGGATGGCCCCAACTTCCGCGCCGCCCATGGCGCCCGGGAGCGGGACGTGCAACGGCAAGAATTCCTGGAGTCCCGTGGTTGGTCCGTGGTGCGCGTGTGGAGTCGCAACTGGTTGCACGACCCCGACAAGCAAGTGCGCCGGATCGTGGGCGCCGTGGAGCGGGCGCGACTCGCTCAGTAGGCATTACGTGCGGGACCACCATGGACCATCCGTGTCCAAGGTCCTGATGATCGCCACCGTCGGCGACGACATCGATCCGGTGCTCATCGGCGTGCGCGATTATCCGGTCCGCAAACTCATCCTCCTCCACCCCGACAAGTTCGCTGCCCAAGCCCAGGAGATTCGCCAGAAGCTCGAACCACTCCACATCGAGGTGGAATCCTTGGAGGTCGACGACGAGGACATGCTCATGGACACCTTGCACAAGGTAAGCAACCTGCAAGGCGAAGAAATGGGCTTCACGGATGTCCTCATCAACGTCAGCAGCGGCGAGAAAATGCAGACCTGCAGTGCCTTGTCGGCGGCGTTCGTCAACGGCATCCCGGCCATCGGGATCGCCCCCGATGGACCGTTCTCCTTGCCCGTCCTGAAGTTCAGTTACGCGGAGCTGATTTCGGATGCCAAGTACAAGATCCTGCAGAGCCTCGACGCCATGGGGGGACACGCGGAGTCCTTGGCGGCGTTGTCCGAGGCCAGCGGCGTGGAGAAGAGCCTGCTCAGCTACCACCTGCGCACGACGCGGGAAGGCAAGGGCCTGGAGGACATGGGCTTGGTGCACATTGACCGCGCCACATTCGGCCGCCTGACGATCCGCCTCACCGAGATGGGTTCCTTGATGCTGGTGGGCAAGCGCCCGAGCTAAGCACCACAACCCATATCCGTCAGGTCGCCGAGGTGCCGGCATGCGTCGTTCCGTCCTGGCCCTCCTGCTGTTGGCCTCCCTTGCAGGCTGCGCCCAACAAGAGGACGCGGCGGAGCCGGTGGCGGACGTGCCCACCCTCGGCGCCATCCGGGGCCTCGTCACGGATGGGGCCATCAACCCGTTGCCCGGCGTCCGCGTCGCGTTGAGCGGCATCGAAGCGACCACCGGGGACGATGGTCGTTTTGCGTTCAAGGACGTCCCCCCGGGAGCGCACTTCTTGGGCTTCAACGCCACGGACTTCATCCCGACGCAGACCAGCGTGCAGGTCGTCGCTGGCGAGGTGGCCGACGTCCGCGTCGCCTTGGAGCCACTGGCCAGCACGCTGCCCTATGGCATCATCACGGAGTACGTGGGCTTCATCGCGTGCGAGGCCATCGTGGCCACATTCATCGAATCCTGCGATGGGGGCACGGGCCAATTCGGCGCGCCCGACAACGCCATCTTCTTGCCCGCCGAAGACCGCGTGCCCGACGCAGTGCAAGTGGAAGTGGTCTGGGACAACACCCAGGCCCTGGGCGACAGCCTGACCTCCACGTGGGCCAGTTGCACCGGTGGCGCGTACTGCAACCCCCTCAATGGTTGGACCATGTGCCAGCACTGGGGTAGCAGCCCCCTGTGGTGCCGCTCCACGCTGGAGGACGTGGCCGCCAGCGGCACGGTCGGGCAAATCAGCACCATCGGTGCCGTCGGCCATGGCCGCGGATCCGGCGTGGGCATCGGCCTGCTCGTGAAGGCAGACTGCACCGTCTGCGGCGACCCGATCGCGCCGGAAGCCGGGGTTGGAATCGTGGTGCAGCAGCGAATCCACACGTACGCGGCCTCATTCTACAACATGGTGCCACCAGAAGGTTGGGTCTTCGCCAACGATGGCATGGTCTGACCAACTCGCACCATCGACGTTTTCCACTACACGCCGGTGACGACGCATTGACGGGTGACGCGGTGTTGGTCCACGCCTCTTCGGATGGCGTCGACTACGATGCCATCAAGGGAGACGACCTCCAAGAGGCGCTGGACGCCATCGCCAAGGCGAACCTCCGCGGCATGCCCGAAACCGCGCAGTACGCGTTCCTGCTCAACGCATACAACATCTGCACCATCCGGGCCGTGCAACGTCGCTTGTATCGCGATGGCAAGGTGCGCGGTTCCTTGCGCAACCCGTGGACGCGGTTCGTCTTCTTCTTCCTGACCCCATTCAAGGTCGCGGGGAAGTGGAGCACCCTGGCGACGCTGGAATACCGGCGCCTCAAGCCCTTCCTGCGCCGCGACCCGCGGGGCCACTTTGCCTTGGTTTGTGCCACCGCGGGGTGCCCCCCGCTGCGCGAGGGCATCTACCACGGCGAGGACCTGCACGAAGAACTCGAATTGGCGGGCCGGGCGTTCATGGCCGACGCCCGCCTGGACCGGGCGGCCAACGTGCTGTACTTGCCCACGATTCTCAAGTGGTTCCGCAAGGACTTCGCCCGCATCGGATCGCCCAGGGAAGTGTTCCACAAGTACGGCGGAAAGAGCGACGTGCTATGGGCCCGCGCCAACCACCCCCGCATCCAGTGGCTTCGCTACGATTGGACCCTGAACAAGGCCTGAGACTTGCACAGGACGCCAACAACCGTCAAATAGCGGGAATCCGAGGCCCTCGCATGCGCGTCCTTGTCGCTTTCATGTTGGTGGCCGTCGCTTTGTCCGGCTGCGCCGACCCTGCTCCGGTCAATGCCCAAGCGGAACCCGAGAAGTTCCAGGACGTCGAGGTCGCCGACGACAAGGGCGTCATTCGCGGCGTCATCATCGACACGGAGATTCGCCCGGTGGCGGACGCCACCATCGCCATCAAGAACTTGGGCCTGGAGACCCAAAGCGACGAGGACGGCTTGTTCCTCTTCACGGACTTGGAGCCCGGCGCCTACTTCTTGGACGTCCAGAAGGTCGGCTACGGCAAGGTCCAATCCAGCACCCAGGTCCAGGCGGGCGTCGACAAGCCGGAGATGCTGCGCATCCAAGTGGAACTGAACCCCAGCGAGCTGCCCAGCGCCCAGACCCTGTACTACGAGGCATTCATTTCCTGCGGCTTCAAGACGCTGAACTTTGTCTGGGACGCTGGTTCCTGCGACCCCACGGGAGCCGCCGGAATGCGCGACCGCGACAACAGCATGGGCGTCTTCGACGCGGGTCGCCCCGACGCCCCCAGCCACTTCCAATCCGAGGTCTTCTGGAAGGCCAACCAGCCCCTCAGCAGCGGCCTGGTCACCATCCAATGCAACCGCGACAACGCCGGATGCACCAGCGGCACCGGCAGTGACCGCATCTGCAACATCCGCGGCGAGAGCCCCCTCATCTGCCGCGTCAACAACAACGTGGCCAGTGAGGACATTGGCGGCGGGGGCAACAACTTCACGACCATCAACGACGGCAATGGCTGGAACCAGCAATTCGCCATCGGCTTGTTCAGCAACTGCGGTGTCCAGTGCGTTCCGGGCACCGTTTGGGGTGTCGGCGTGGCCATCGACCAGGAAGTCGCGTTCTACGTGACCCTGTTCTACAACCACATCCCCGAGGAAGACTGGGAATTCATCGACGAAGGCGAATACGAGTTCTAAGCCCGCAACCGCCTGTCGATGAGGTAGGCAAACAGCAGGGCGATGAACGGCACCGTCTCGAACCAGTGGATCACCCAGCGGACGCCCAACGCCCCCTGGATGATTTGCTGCATGACGAGGGCCAGCACCGCGATGGCCCCAAAGCCGGCGACGAGCGCGATGGGCCACCGCACCCACCGGTGTTCCATCGTCATCGACGCCGCCAGAAGATGGCAATGAGCAAGAGCACGCCCGCCACGATGGGGATGGTGAACCCCAGCAGCTTGCCGTTGTCCCGCTCCAATTCGCTGCTGGCGTTGGTGGGTTGCCAGAGATCCGTGTCGGGGTGGTGCTCGGCCCATGCAAACCAGTAGAGGCGCACGCTGTCCACCGGGGGCAGGGTGGCGCCGTGTTCGGATCGCCCCTCCTGCAGATTCCATCGCGTGCCGTTGGCATCGACCCAGCCGTCCTGCATGCGCGTGAACTCGTATCCTGATGCGTCGTGGACCGCGTGGGCGCCCCCTGGCGTGGCGGTCACGACGAGCCCTGCATGGACCACCACGCCCCCCGCGGCCTGCACACCAAAGAGCGGAAATGCCCACGTGCTGGGCTCGGTGACCCCGATGACCAGCTCCTTCGGGTGGAGCCGTTCGTCGACGCCGATGCACGTGCCCAGGCCGCATTGGCCGCTGCTGGCATCGTAGCCGGCGTACGCGCTTCCATAGCCGGCCCGCACCTTCTGCAACATCGTCGCGCCACCGTGTTGTTCGCGCCATTCGCCCCACGAGGTGACCACCAATGGCACCGTGGCCAAGGTCGCCTCGTGATGCACGGCTTCGACGCGTCGATCCACCAGGCTGGCGATGGCGGAACCGGTGATTTGATTCCACAGGGTGCTGGTTTCGGGGTCCCACATGACCAGGTCGCTCTGGTAAAGGAAGCCGCTGGCCGCGAAGGTCAACGTCCGCGTCGCCCCGTCGATGAACACGGTGCGGTCGAAGGCGACGCCACTGCCACACAAAGGGCAGTAGGTGATGGCGATGTCGCGGCCACCGATTCGGTCGTTGACGATTTCGTGGGCATCCAGCATGACGACGGGCACCGCACGTGCATCCCCGTCCACGACGATGCCCAACACCGGCTCGTCGTCGTCCACCCAGGCCGGCCCCCACTCGGGCGTGCCTTCGCTGTCGACGCCTTCGCCGCCGATGGGGTCGATGCCGCAGCCATCCGGGTGGCCTCGTTGGCCGCTGCCGTTGAAGCCGCAGGCCCAGCGGATTTCGCCGGTGCTGACGTGCTCCGCGGCGGCCGGGCCGGCCAAGGCAAGCATCAGGACGGCCAGCGGCAGGAAGCGCATCAAGTGGACCGCAGGACGTACCACGATTGGCGCGTGTCCCGGAGATTGGGGAGTTCTTGCACGAGCCCCATGTCGCGCAGGCGCCGCAGCGCCCCGTAGACGGTGCGCCGGGCCAGGCCGGAGCGGAGTTGCAGGTCCTTCAGGGTCATGCGGTCGTGGCAGAGTGCGCTGGCCACCGTCTTCATGGAGGCGGGGCCGTCGATGCGTTGGACGAGGTCGTGGCAGGCCATGGCAGTGCATGGGCCATCCATGCATATGGCACCCCCCTGCGAAGGTTGAACTTCGAGTCCAACCCCTGGCCCCCAGAGGCCCATCGCCCAGGAGGGCCCAGTGGAAATGCCCTTGACGGCGACCGGTGTGGGCCGATTGTGTTCATCGGCCGTGGCCAGGAAGTCCCCATGCGCAGCGTGGAGGAAATCTTGGACCAATGCCAAGGCCCCGTTGCGGTCTGGTCGGGCTCGGAGACCATTGTCCAGGCGGGCGTGGTGGCCGTGGCCCATGCCCAAGGGGAGCGGCGCATGGAGGCGTTGCGCGCGGCCGTGGACCAACCCCTGGCGTACGAAGGCCCCGCTGCGGGGCGCCCACGCTGGACCGGCGGCATCGGATTCGCGCCCGGCGATGCGTGGTCGGGCTTCCCCGATGCCTGCTTCACGTTGCCGCGAAGGCAATGGGTCTGGGCGGATGGGGCGTTGTTTGAGACCACCATCGCGGCCCCGGACGTGGAGGTACCCGAGGGGGGTGCCTTGGCCAGCAGCCACGTGGACCAAGACGATTGGGCCCGCATGGTGCAGGCCGCCACGGACGCCATCCGCGGCGGCGACGTGGCGAAGGTGGTCTTGGCGCGCAGCCGCTGCATCGATGCCGGGGACCCCATGGCCGCATTCCACGCCCTGCGAGGCCTGGAAGAGGGCACGTCGTTCTTGTTCCAACGCGGGGCCACGTTCTTTGGCTGCACCCCCGAGACCCTGGTGCGCTTGCAGGATGGCCGCGTGGAGACCCACGCCTTGGCCGGCACCGCACGCAACGGCGCGGCCGAGCACCTCAGTTCCGCGGACAAGGACATCCTGGAGCACGAACTGGTGGCGGCCTTCGTCCGGGAACGGCTCGTCGAGTCGGGCATCCATTCCATTCAACAATCCCCGCGCAGGCGTCGCG
Source organism: Thermoplasmatota archaeon (assembly GCA_041636435.1). Taxonomy (GTDB): domain Archaea; phylum Thermoplasmatota; class E2; order JACPAO01; family JAHFTW01; genus JBFGSX01. The sequence goes on along the minus strand of JBFKTF010000001.1, from coordinate 24,117 downwards.
ATCTGCGCCACGTCACGCACTTGGAGACACCCCTGGAGGGCACCGCGCCGCCCGGGACACACATCCTGGACATCGCCGCGCGGTTGCACCCCACGCCGGCGGTGTGCGGCACGCCCCGTCGCCGCAGCCTCGCCATCATCCGAGAACTGGAGGACGTTCCCCGGGGCTGGTACGCCGGTGCCGTGGGATGGTTTGACGCCCAGGGCGAGGGGGTGCTGAACGTGGCGCTGCGCTGCGCCCACCAACATAGTGATCGCCGGACCTTGTTCGCGGGAGCGGGCATCGTGGCCGGCTCCGAGGCCCAAGCCGAATGGCAGGAGACCGAGGACAAGTTGGCCACCTTGCGGGAGTTGGCATGAACACGCAGGCCAGCATCGCCATCCTCGAGCACCTGGCATCCCTTGGCGTGCGCCACGCCACGCTCTGCCCGGGCAGCCGCAGCACGCCCCTGGCGCTGGCCGTGGACGCCCATCCGGACATCGAGACCACGATCCACATCGACGAGCGCGGCGCCGCGTTCCACGCATTGGGCGTTGCGTTGGGCACGGGACGACCGGCCGCCGTCATCACCACGAGTGGCACCGCCGTCAGCAACCTGTGGCCCGCCATGACGGAGGCCCACCAAGCCAACGTGCCCTTGGTGGCGCTCACTGCCGACCGGCCGCCTCGGCTGCGCGACACCGGCAGCAACCAGACCATCGACCAAGTCGATTTGTTTGACCGCGTGGCGCGGAGCTCCGTCGACCTGCCGATGCCGGATGCCCACGCCATCCCGCCAAGCATCGCGGACGCGTTGGGCAGCTACCCGCTGGGGCCCATCCACCTCAACCAACCATTCGACAAGCCCTTGGAGCCGGACGGCGGCGGACACGAGGCGCTGCGGGCACTGGCCAAGCAGGCACGCCGCCAGACCAAGCCCCCGGCGCAGCCCCAGCCCAGCGGCGACTTGCCTCAAGTCAGCCTCGGCCACCTCGGGCCGCGGGGCCTCATCGTGTGTGGCCCCAAGACAGGGCGTCACCTGGCGCCGGCCATCAAGCGCCTCGCGGCGGCGTTGCAGGCACCCATCGTCGCGGACTGCTTGTCGGGTCTGCGGTTTGCGGGCCTCGACGTGGTGTCGGGCGCCGATCGCTTCGCCGACCTGGACGCGTTGCCCAAAGCGGATTGGGTCGTCCAATTCGGTGCCACGCCCACGAGCCGCCACCTGGCCAGGTACCTGGCGCGAGCGGAGAATCGGCTGCGCTTCGATTGGTCGGGTCGCGGCTGGGACGACATTGGCCCGTGCGACATGACCGACGCCGATCCGGCGCGTTGGATGGACAAGGCCACCAAGGAAGCCGCCCCGATGCCGGGCGCCGACGCATGGGCCGCCCTCTGGCGCGCCATGGACGCCGCCGTGGCGGACGTGGTGCCCGAGGACCACGACGAAGCCGCCTGGGTCGCCTCGCTGTTGGCGGGCGCACCCGAGCGCATCTTCGTGGGCAACTCCATGCCGGTGCGGGACTTGGAGCGCTACGGGCGCAGCGGTGCCACGATCGACGTCTTGGCCAACCGCGGCGCCAGTGGCATCGACGGCACCATCGCCACCGCTGCCGGCATCGCTCGCAGCGGCCCCACCACGGCCATCATCGGCGATTTGGCGTTTGCCCACGATCAATCCAGCCTGGCACTATGGCACGATGCGCTGTCCCTTGTCGTCATCGACAACGGAGGTGGCCGCATCTTCGAACACCTGCCCGTCGCCGCGGCCACGACGCGGTTCCAGGAACTGTTCGTCACGCCGCCAGGTCTCGACATCGAGACCGCATGCTACGCCGCCGAGGTGCCCGTGCATTTCGCCACGCCCACTGGATTGGCCAAGCTCGATCCGGGCGTCACCATTGTGGAGACCCCCGGCGGCGAGGCCCACAAGCGACAGGCCCTGCATCGCCAAGCCCACGAGGCCGCCGGCAAGGCGCTCGCGCAGCATCTTTGAGCGACGCCCCTGTGCCGGCCCCGTGCCCGAAGTGCAGTTCCTCCCCAGCCAAGCGGAGTGGGAGACGGTCAAAGAGTACGAGGACATCACCTACCACAAGTGGAACAACATCGCCCGCATCGCGTTCAACCGGCCGGCGATTCGCAACGCGTTCCGCCCCGAGACCACGGACGAACTGATCGATGCCTTCGAGCACGCCTGGCATGACACCGACGTCGGCTGCGTGCTGTTCACGGGCAACGGCCCCAGCCCCAAGGACGGCAAGTGGGCCTTCTGCAGCGGCGGCGACCAAACCGTGCGCGGCGAAGCCGGCTACGTCGGCGAGGACGGCGTGCCGCGCCTGAACGTGCTGCGCCTGCAACGCATCATCCGCAGCATGCCCAAGCCCGTCATCGCCTTGGTGGCCGGCTACGCCGTGGGTGGCGGCCACGTCCTGCACGTCATCTGTGACTTGACCATCGCCGCCGACAACGCCATCTTCCAGCAAACCGGCCCCCGCGTCGGCAGCTTCGATGGCGGCTTTGGCAGCAGCCACTTGAGCCGCCTGGTCGGCCCCAAGAAGGCCAAGGAAATCTGGTACCTCTGCCGCCAATACAACGCCGAAGAAGCCGAGAAGATGGGCTTGGTCAACAAGGTCGTCCCCCTGGAGCAACTGGAAGCGGAAGGCATCGAGTGGGCCGACGAGATCCTTCACAAGTCGCCCCTGGCCATCCGCACCCTCAAGTCCGCGTTCAACGCGGAAGAAGACGGCGCCGCTGGCGTCCAGGAACTGGCGGGCAACGCGACGCTGCTGTTCTACATGACCGAAGAGGGCCAGGAAGGGAAGAACGCGTACTTGCAGAAGCGCCAGCCGGCCTTCCGCGACAAGCCGAGGTACCCATGATGCGTGGCTGCCGCGAAGCGGCATGCCGCGCGCGGGCCCTCAGGGGCGCAGCCCCGAGCGCTGACAAGCCGAGGTCCCCGTAGGAGTCTCCATGGACGACATCCTCGAAGAGTTCCCCCGCGCCGCCAACCACATGGACATCGTGGACGAGAAAATCCAGCAGTTCGAGATGAAGTACTGCACACCCCCCAACGCCGACGATTTGCGCGGCATCATCGCCGAGGTCCACGCGGACCACGACGACTGCATGTGCGCCGGCTGCGATCCCCTCTGATGGGCAACCTCCGGCCTCTCTGGGCCGTCGCCGTGTTGGGCATGCTCATCGTCGTGGTGAGCGGATTCTATGGCGTGTGGCCTGCCGTCGTGGCGGGCGCCCTCTTGGCCGGCGGAGCCGCTTGGATGGCCCTCGCCATGCGCCCCGGGTAGCCCGGACGCGACCCTTCAAGTCCCGTCGCCATTGGCCAGGGCATGGAGATTGCCATCAAGGCCACCAGTCCGCTGGACTTCGATGCGACCGTGCAGAAGGCGCGGGACGAGTTGATGAAGGAGGGCTTTGGGGTGTTGACAGAGATCGACATGCAGGCCAAGATGAAGGAGAAGCTGGACCGCGACATGGGCCGGTACCTCATCCTAGGCGCATGCAATCCGCCGTTGGCGTGGGACGCCGTGCATGAGGTCATGGACATCGGCGTGCTGTTGCCGTGCAACGTGTGCGTCTACGAACACGACGGTGACATTGTCGTGGCGGCGATGCAACCCAAAGCGGCGCTGGGCCTCATCGGCAACGACAAGGTGGCCGAGGTCGGCTTGGAGGCAGCGGCTCGATTGGAGCGCGCCGTGGCCGCCATCACCGCGTAGGTTTTCCTACGACGCCGGACTCGCTGCGCCGTGGCCAGTCCCTGGATCGGCACCCTCCGCATCCGCACCCTGCCCGCTGCGGCCAGCCCCGTCATTGTGGGCATGGCCTTCGCGGTCGACATGGGCGCGTTCTCCTTGTGGCCCGCGTTGGCGGCCTTGGCCGGTGCGTTGCTGTTGCAAATTGGGACCAATTTGGCCAACGACTACTACGACCACATCCAGGGCGCCGACACCGAGGCCCGGGCGGGCCCGACCCGTGCCAGTGCGGCGGGCCTGCTGGATCCATTGGCGGTGCGCAACGCATCGTTTGGCACCTTTGCGTTGGCGGGCTTGGTGGGTTGCTACCTCATCTGGATTGGTGGTTGGCCCATCCTCGCCATCGGCGGCGCGGGCATCCTGAGCGGTATCTTCTACACGGCCACTCGCAAGAGCATCGCGTACATCGGGCTCGGAGAAGTGTTCGTGTTCGCGTTCTTTGGACCCATCGCCGTGGCGGGCACCGTGTACGTGCAGTCCTTGACTTGGGAACCCATGGCGTTGCTGTGGGGCGTGCCGCTGGGCTTGTTGGCGGCGGCCATCTTGGTCGTCAACAACCTGCGCGACATCCCGACGGACCGCAGCGCCGGCAAACGCACCTTGGCCGTCCGCATGGGCGAATCCCCCACGCGCTGGCTGTGGGCCATCCTCGTCGGCGCCGCCATCTTGGCCCCGTTCGGAATCGGCCACTTGGCCCAAGATTTGTGGTGGTTGCTGCCCGTGGCGGCCGGATTGGTCGCCATTCCCCCGGCGCGCATCGTGTGGGCTCGCCACGCCGATCGCCGCGCGTACAATCCGGCCCTGGGGGGCACGGCGCGGGTGCTGTTGGTGTACAGCCTCTTGGCCGCCATTGGCTTGTGGCTGTGACGAGCAAGCCTTAGGCGCCGAGCCCATCGCCGCGTCGTGGAGTGGAGCTTCCACGCCATGGACCTGCCCCTCTCGGCCCCGTATCGGTGGGCCCGCGGCGTGCAGCATCGGCGCCGCGTGGTGTTGGTGCGGTTGGAGGACTCCGAGGTGGTCGGCTGGGGCGAAATTGCGCCGCCGCCGGACGACACCACGCCATTGCAAACCTGGGTGGACCGCGCCAACGAGGCCACCGGCAGCGCGCTCGACGCGGCGCACCCCCGCGTCCGTTGCGGCATCACCCAAGCCCAGTTGGACGTCCAGGCGCAGCAGCGACGCCGCCCCATCGCCCAATTGCTGCATGACGAGCCGCACGCCGACGTCCCCGTCAACACGCTCATCACCGCGCCCGAGCCCGACACGGTGCGCCAGATTGCCGCCGCCAGCGCCTTGGTCGGCTACGAGGCCATCAAGCTCAAGATTGGCACCGACCACCGCAACGACTTGGCCCGGGCCCGCGCCGTGCGCGAAGGCGCCCCGCACGCCAAGCTGCGCTTGGATGCCAACGCGGCGTGGAGCCCGGACGATGCCATCCAGAAGATGCAGGACTTTTCCGGATTCGGGATCGATTACATCGAGCAGCCCGTGGCGCCGGAGCACGAGGACACGCTGCGCCATCTGACGGCGCGCGGGCCCTTCGACGTCGCCATCGACGAATCGGCCACGGATGCCGAGACCATCAACCGCTTGCTGGCCGATGGCATCGGCCACGTGGTCATCGTCAAGACGCAGCGGGTCGGCGGCCCGGACCGCGCCGTGGAATGCATCCAAGCCGCCATGCGCCAAGGCAAGCGCGTCGTGGTGACCAACAGCTTGGAGACCAGCATCGGCGTCCACCATGCGCTGCACGTGGCGGCGGGCACGACGGAGCCTGCGGGCTTGGCCACGTCGAGCTACCTGGCCAAGGACGTCGCACCGCCACCGGCCATTGTGGCTGGCCGCATGAAGGTCCCCCGTCGCTTCGGCCTTGGCACGGCACCGGAGGATCTCTGATGTTGCGCCCGGGCCACCGCATCGGCTTGCTGGCCCACAACACGCCCACGCAATTGTCCATGCACGCGGCGGTCAATTCCCAACGCTTCGTGTTGGTGCCACTGCCCATCGACCTGCCGGCGCAGCGATTGCAGGAGGCGATGGCGACCGTCGGCGTGGATGGTCTGGTGTGCGACCCGGAGCGACGCAGCCTGGCGGAGTCGGTGCGGGGGCCACGCCCCCTCATCGTGTGCGATGTGCGCGGCGATCCCCAAGACACCTTGCCCGGCGATGTGGGGGACGCGCGACCGGATGCGTTTGCGCACGTGCTGACCAGCGGCACGACGCAGGCCAGTTGGGTCACGATGCTACGGCACCATGTGCAAGCGCACCGGGGTGCGGCCATGGAGCGGCTTGCGTGCGACGGCGAGAGCGTCTGGTTGGACGTGTTGCCGCCGTGGCACGTGGGGGGCATGATGCTCATCGACCGGTGCATGCACGGGGGTGGCCGCATCGATTTGCATGAGCGCTTCGAGGTGCCCAAGGTCGCCAAGGCATTGGAGATCGCCACCCATGCGTCGTTGGTTCCCACCATGCTCAAGCGCCTGCTCGATGCGGACGTGGCGCCGGGCAAGCTCGATTGTGCCTTGGTCGGCGGGGCGTCTTTGAACGCGGAGTTGACCCAGCGTGCCCGGGCCGCGGGTTGGCCAATCCATGCCACCTATGGCTTGACGGAGGCGTGCAGCCAGGTGACGACGGCGTTGCCCGAGGAAGTGGACGCAATGCCCGGCACCGCAGGCCGTCCGTTGCGGGGCGTGGAGGTATCCATTCACATGGCGGACGACGCCGGCATCGGAGAGATTGTGGTGGACGGCACCACGGTCACGACGCCGGGGCCCTTGCACACGGGCGACCTGGGGCGCTTGCAGGACGGGCACCTGTTCGTCTTGGGGCGAGCCGACGACCGCATCGTGAGCGGGGGCGAGAACGTGTCCCCGGATGCGGTGGAGGCCGTGTTGTGCGCCCACCCGGACGTGGCGGACGCGATGGTCATTGGCGTGGCGGACGCGGAATGGGGCCAGCGCGTCGTGGCGGCGGTCGTGGCCGAGGTGGTGCCCGCCGACCTGGCGGCGTGGTGCAAGGCACGCCTGGCGCCCCACGAGCGCCCCAAGGCGTTCCATGCGGTCCACGACGTGCCGCGGACGGCCTCAGGCAAGCCCCGCCGGGCGATCCTGCGACGCGACCTCACCGATGCATTGCGGAAACCGTGACTGATTCCACGGAATCCTTATCCTGGATGCGTTTGTCGCAGTGCCATGGCCCCGACCACCCAATGCTTCATGCCCCGGCAGCGCCGTACTGGACCGATGCGCCTCCTCGCCGCCCTGCTCCTGCTCGCCATCGGCTTTGCCGGCTGCGCCGAGAACGCCCCCGTTGACCCCGAAGAAGACCTCTTCGACGAGCCAGCCAACGTCGGCAGCGGCTTGGGCGTCATCCGCGGCGTCGTCGTCGACACCAGCATTGTGCCGGTCCCCGAGGCCACCGTGACGCTGCAAGGCGGCGAATCGATTCTTTCCAGCGACGATGGCGCGTTCCAGTTCGTCGACGTCGAGCCCGGCAACCACTTCATCACCATCGAGAAGACCGGCTGGAGCCGCGTCCAGCAAAGCGTGCTCGTGGTCGCCGACGTGGCCAAGCCCGACATCGTGCGCGTCATGCTCGAGTTCTACCCCGAGAGCCTCCCAAGCGCCATGACGTTCACCGCCGAAGGCTTCGTCCAATGCGGTGCCGGCACGCCCCTGACCATCCACCAATGCCCCGGCCTCGACGACCAAGACAAGAGCCAGGTCACGATCCCCTACGGCGGCAACCCGGACCACGTCCAAGTGGAAGTGCAATGGAAGTCCACGCAGCCCGCCGGCAACGAACTCTACCTCATCTCCAAGATCTGCGGCGACCCCTGCGACTGGGGCTTCGATGGCCGCTTCAGTGAGGGCATCTTCTCCAGCCCCCACATTGCCCGCACGACGGGCGACAACCGCACCAGCATGCAGCTGGGCGTCTGGGCGAGCCCCGGCGGCCCGGCCAATGGCACGGGCGTGGCGCTGGACCAACCATTCCAGGTCTATGGGACGTTCTTCTACAACATCCCCGAACCGGACCCCGAGTGGAGCTTCATCGCCGACGGCGAGTACGTCCCCTAGGCGACGGTGCCAGCGTAGCACCAAACCAAGCCGCCCATGCGGCGGCGCGCCCGGACGCCACCCCATGCGGCCGAGCGTTCCATCAGGTCCACGAAGTCCTTGCCCGCCGGGAAGGCAGCCGCCGTGCGGGGCAGGTACTCGTACGCCTTGCGGTCGCCGGTGAGCATGCCGCCGATGCGGGGCATGACGTGGCGGGCGTACGTGCGGTAACCGACGCCCACGGGCCCCTTGGGCTGGCCGAACTCCAAGACCACGACGCGGCCGCCAGGCTTGACGACGCGGTGCATTTCGGCCACGCCCTTGCCGGGGTCATCCACGTTGCGGATGTCGAACGCGATGGTGGCCGCATCGAAGCGATTGTCCTCGAAGGGCAACTCCTGGGCGTCCGCCCATTGGTACATGATGGGCGCATCCTCGGGGCGGCCGCCGCGCTTGGTGGCGACGTCCAGCATCCCTTGGGTGAAGTCCACGCCAATGACGGAGCCGTCCGGGCGCACGGCCTTGGCCAACGCCCGACTCAATGGGCCCGTGCCGCAGGCGACGTCCAAGACGTGGTCGCCGCGTTGCACGTCGGCCATGCGGACGGCCAGGCGGCGCCAGGAGCGGTCCTGGCCCATGCTGAGCACCGTGTTGGCGCGGTCGTACTTGGGCGCGATGCGGCCGAACATCTCCTGGACGGAGCGGGACACAGGCGGCCCACCGATGCCGTGGCTTAGGGGTTTGCCAAGCCAGGGGATGGGCGGCCATTGCCCCCATGAGGCTTTCAGGACGTGGCCGGAGCGGTTTTCTTGGCGCAACGAGAACATGAACCTATGCGAATCCTAGCTGCCGCCATCGTCCTCTCCGTCGTCCTGGCAGGCTGCGCCGGGGATGCCCCGGCCACCGAGGAAGAGGACGACGTGCCACAGATTGACCGCGTGGCGGCCGGCAAGGGCGCCATCCGTGGCGTGGTCATCGATGGCACCGTGCAACCCATCGAGGGCGTCACCGTCGAGGTCCAAGAGAGCGGCGAGGAAGCCGTCACCGGGCCCGATGGCACGTTCACGTTCGTTGACTTGGACCCGGGCGCTTACTTCCTGTTGGCCAGCAAGCCCGGCTGGGGCAGCATCCAACAGTCGACCATCGTCGAAGCCGACATCGCCAACCCGCCCGCCGTGCGCATCCAGATGCTGCCCATCCCGGGCACGGAGCCCGCGGCGATTACGTTCAAGGACGAGGGCTTCGTGGCTTGTGGTTGGGGCGTCCCCATCACCTACGGCTACTGTGGCGAAGAACTGGGCAAGGAGGACGACTACCACCTGGAGTACATCGTCAACGGGGAGCCCGACTGGATCCAAGTGGAGATCATTTGGAAGAACACCCAGCCGGCCAGCGAAAACCTGTACCTGATCCAAAGCCTCTGCCCGCCGGAGAACTACGAGAGTTGCCCCGGCACCATCGCCGCCGGCGAACGCTGGGGCGAAGGCACCTACCAGAGCCCCGCCGTCATCCGCACGCCCGCTGGTTTCATGGACCAAGCCAAAGCCAACTTCGGCAAAGACAGCCTGGATCAATGGTGGGTCGGCGTGGATGTCAGCGCCGATGGCCCGGCCTTCGCGACCGGCGCGACGTTGGACCAACCATTCGTGGGCTACGTCACCATGTTCTGGAACATCGACCCCGACGAAAGCTGGACCTTCGAGAAGGACGGCGAATACCCTGTGCCCTCCTGAGGCAAGGCCCACAAGGCTCAAGTGACGCCAAGACCGGTGACTGGGCATGCGCACGCCCGTCATCGCCATGCTCCTCGTCGCCAGTCTTGCTGGATGCGCCGGGGCACCGGAGCCGATTGCCGACTGCATGGAGCACTGCGGACCCACGGTGGAGCCGGATGACGTGCAGGACGACAAGGGCGTCATTCGCGGTGTCATCATCGACGAGGCCATCACGCCCATCGAAGGCGCAACCGCCACCCTGGTCGGCCATGATCAAGCCGTGGTGACGGGCGCGGACGGCACCTTCCTGTTCTTGGATCTGGAGCCGGGCAGCTACTTCGTGGAGGTCACGAAGCCAGGCTACGCCAAGGTCCAGACCAGCACCCAAGTCGAGGCGGGCGTCGCCAAACCCGACGTGCTCCGCGTCATGGTCCAACGCATCCCAGGCAGCGAACCGTTCAGCGTGTTCTCCGCATTCGACGGGTACATCGGCTGCGCGTTCGTCATGTGGATTGTCTTCCCCAACATGTGCTCGTCCCTTGGCGACCCCGATCGCAACGAGGTCATCGACTTCGGCACCGACGTCATGCCCGAAGTCCTCCAAGCCGAAATCGTGTGGACCCAGACCCAGGAAACCGGCCGCGACCTGGGCATCATCGCATACGTCGCGGCGCCCGATGGCGGCGAGAGCCAACGGGTGGGCAACGTCTGGGGGCCCAGCCCCCTGGTGTGCACCGTGACCCGCGAGGCGGTGTGCGACAACGGCGACGGCACCGGTGGCGGGGGTGCCGGCCTCAATGAAACCGGATTCCCCGGCGGCTTCCGCGCCACCGTGTTCCCCGGCTGCTACCAGGGGTGCATTCCCGGCACGGCCGTGGGCCCCGGCGTCGTGTTGCAGCAGAAGTACTCGCTCTATGCCAGCGGCTTCTTCAATCACGCTCCGCCCGAAGGCTGGACGCTCCAAGCCGACGGGGAATACCACCCCGACGCGTAGAGTTCAAAGGAAGAAAGGAGAAAGAATCCGAACGCAGACCCCGGGCGCCAGCCCGGTGTCCGCGAAGTGTCCGCGGGCGTCGACGCGTGCGGTCCTGAGCCGTGCTCAGATGACTTGCACTTCGTCGATGTCGTGGTGGCGCTTGGCGATGTGGCGGATGGAACTGATGTTCCGGCCGCCCTTGCCGATGGCCTTGCCCTTGTCCTTGGCCTCCACTTCGACGATGGCGCGGGTGCGGATGCGCTCCTCGCCATCATCGGTGGTGGTGCCGCCAGTCTCCATGCGGATGGAGCTGAGGTCGAACGGCTTGAACAGGTTGCGGACGAAGACCTGCTGGTCCTCGTCGTATTCCACGAACTTGACGTCCTTCTTCAGAAGTTGGCGCATCATCTCCAGGTTCTTGGCCTCCTTGCCGAGCGCCTGGCCGAGGTGGCCCTTGGCGGTCACGAACACGACGCGTTCGCCTTCGTCGATGGCGTCGACGATGCGGGCGCGCAGGCGCTTCTCGGCCTCGGTGATGAGGCCGATGGTCTCCATGGAGAGTTCGAGGTCGCGCATCTTACTTCGTCAGCTGCAGGATGTCGGATTCGCCGGCGTCGATGACGGCGAGGGCAGAGATGGCGAACGGCTTGCCGCATGCGGGACCCAGTTGGGTTCCCATGCCGGCGAAGTCGTAGACGGGGACGCGCTTGTCCTTGGCGGACTGGCGGATGTCATCCCCGGCGGGACAGTTGTTCGCAAGGATGACCAGTTTGGCCTCCCCGCGACCGATCGCCTTGTTGGCTTGGTCGGCTCCGATGAGCACATTGCCACTGGCGACGGCGGTTCTCAGGCTGCGTTGTACGTCCATGTTTAGGCCTCCGTTTCTTCGGGAGTTTCTGCCTCATCTTCGGGCGAGGCGTCCGTGCCGCCACCCACCATTTGGGCGAAGGCGTCCTCGAACTCTTCTTCTTCGGGTTCGGGGATCGTGTTCTTGGGCTCCGGCATGGTCTTGCGGAGCTCCTGGAGCTTGTCGCTGTCCACGGCGAGGCGGACGGCGCCAGTACCCAGGTTGACGGGCTGGCCGACGATGATGTTCTCGGCCACACCGTTGAGGGGGTCGATTTCACCAATCATGCCAGCAGTCAGCAGGTGGTCCACGGTGATTTCGAAGGCGGCGCGGGCCAGGATGCTGGACTTCTGTCCAGAGACACCTTGGCGACCGATTGCCTTCACGTCACCGTCGGCGGTCATGACGTCGGCCACGAGCATCAGGTGGCGCTGGTCCACTTGGAGACCCTGGCCAGCCAGCGTGTCGTAGGCTTCGCTCATGATGGCGACGCGGGCCGCTTCGATGCCCAGGACATCCTGGATTTGCAGGATGTCGTTGGTCTTGACGCGGCTGCGGTCGACGCCTTCGAGTTCGAGGATTTCGCGGAGGTTGCTGCCTTCCGAGTACAGAATGTAGCCGCCTTCCTTCTCGTCCTTGCGGATGACGAGGCGCGTGATGCCGTCGATGCCCTTGACCTTCACCTTGCGCAGGTCCTCGACGGCCTTTTGCAGGTTCTTGTAGTTGGGTTCACCGAGGGTGACGAGCACTTCGTCTTCGCCTTCTTCCCACTTGGGCTGAATCTTGCGGACGCGGCGGCAGGCCTCGAAGACCTCCTCCATGGTGACGTCCTTCTCGTTCATCAGCTCCTTGTTGGGCACGACGTGGATCTCGAGGGTACCGAGGTCGCTGTCGATGTCGGCGATGTCCAGGAGCGTCGTGGTCTCGATTTGGTTGGCGATGGCGGTCGCCTTCTTGCGGTCCGCCTTGACGCCTTCTTCGAGGAAGATGCTCATGGTGGGCGTGGAGGGTTGGCGACGGGCGTCCACGATCTCAATGAGACGGGGCAGACCCAGGGTCACGTTGATCTCCGCCACACCGGCGAAGTGGAACGTGCGCATGGTCATCTGCGTGCCGGGCTCACCCATGCTCTGGGCGGAGACGATGCCGGCGGCTTCCGTGGCGTCCACGGAGCTGCGGGCGTATTCTTCCCAGGCCAGGTCGAGCACCTGTTCGCGCTGCTTCTTGGTGAAGCCGCGGTCTTGGCACTTGTCGATGAGGGTGCGGACGACGCCGTTGGGAATCCAGCCACCGATCTTCTCGATGTAGGCTTCGGCCTCTTGGTCGAGCTTCAGCAGATCCGGTTCGCGGTCGTCGACGTATTCCAGGGTCGCTTCGAAGTCGCGGGTGTCCTCGACGACGCGGCGGCGGCCGCGGCGGGCGGCGGCTTCACGCTTGCCCTTCTGCAGCTTCAGGAGGATTTCTTCGACTTCGTTGCCGGTGAAGCCGGCGTCCATGAAGTCCTTCTTCGTCGCGGCCTTGGCCTTGGTGACGGTGAAGTGCTCGGCGAGGCGTTCGGCGGTGTCCTGGTCGAAGGCGTACGTGTTGACGTACGACTTGATCGTCTGTGCGGAAGCCATCAGTTCTTTCCTCCCTTCTTGGCGGCCTTGCCACTTTGCACGGAGTTGAAGACGTGCTCGTAGTCGATGGGGTCGCCACCGGCGCTGCGGGTGGGGTCGATGCCATCCTCACCGTAGGTGAATTGGATGACGGTGCCCGCGGTGTTGCGCACGCTGCCGTCCTGGGCGACCTTCAGGTCTTCCAGGGCGTTGATCAGACGGCGCTGCATGTAGCCCGAGCGGCTGGTACGAACGGCGGTGTCGACGAGACCTTCACGGCCACCCATGGAGTGGAAGAAGTACTCGGTCGGCGTGAGGCCGGTCTTGTAGGAGTTGGCCACGAAGCCCTTGGCGTTGGCACCCAGGTCGCCCCAGCGGAAGTGGGGCAGGGTGCGCTTGTGGTAGCCGCGCTTGATGCGCTCACCGCGGACAGCCTGTTGGCCGACCATGCCGGCCATCTGGGACAGGTTCAGCATGGAACCACGTGCACCACAGCGAGCCATCAGGACAGCCGAGTTGGTCATACCGACCTGGGTGGCCACCACTTCACCAGCAGCGTCACGGGCCTGGCCCGTTTCGCGCATGATCTCCATTTCGAGGGTTTCTTCGACGGTGCGGCCGGGGAGGGACTGGAGGGTGCCTTCCTCGTACTGCTGCACCAGTTCTTCGACGCGCTTGCGGGTGTCATCGGCCTTCTTGTCGATGTCCGCGCGGGCCTGGTCGCTGATGTCTTCGTCGTCGATGCTGGTGGAGAAGCCGCGCAGGGTCAGGAAGCCGTTGCCGATCTTGGTGACCTTGTCGAGGAACTCGCGGGCGCGGGCGTTGCCGTAGCGGCGCGCGATGTGGTCAAGGACAGTGCCCTTGAAGCTGGCGATCGACTTCTCGTCGATGCCACCGCTCACCAGGACACCGTCTTCGATGACGACCCAGTAGTCGTTCTCCGGCTTGCGGGCCTCTTCCTCGGACATGCCGGGCGGGCAGGCCGCGCCACGGTAGCTGAGGTTGAGGTCATCGGGCAGGAGGGTGCTGAACAGGTCCTTGCCCCAGACGTAGCGGATGGTCTCGCCGGTCTTGGGGTGCTTCTCCTCGTGGATTGGGGGCGTGGCGCCCTTGAAGCCGACGCGGGCGAGCACCTGCGTGGCGTCCTGGAGGGGCAGCTTGGCGCCCTTGGCGTCCTTGTTGAAGTAGTTCCACGTCAGCAGGAAGTTCCCGGAGATGTGGTCGTGAATGGCGCCGATGATGGGGCCACCAAAGCGCGGGGAACGGATGTTCTCCTGCACCTTCATCAGGATCTCTGCTTCGGCGCGGGCCTCTTCACCCTGCAAGATGTGCATGTTCATCTCGTCGCCGTCGAAGTCGGCGTTGTACGGAGGACAGCAGGGCAGGTTGAAGCGGAACGTCTTGCCGGGCATGACGCGGACCTTGTGGGCCATCATCGACATGCGGTGCAGGGTGGGCTGCCGGTTGAACAGGACGACGTCGCCGTCGTCGAGTTGGCGCTCCACCTTGGCACCGACTTCGATGCGCTTGGCCACTTCGTCCTTGTTCTTGTCCGTCACCTTGACACGGCGGCCATCGGCGCGGTTGACGTAGTTGACACCGGGGATGTACAGACGGCCCGGGGGCGCCTCGGGTTCGGGACCGCGCAGGATGAGTTCCTGGCAGTACGCGAAGTTGGCGGGCGTCACGCGGACGGGGACCGTCAGTTCGCGGGCGCACTGGATGGGGCAGCCGACCTCGTTGATGCTGAGGTTCGGGTCGGGACTGATGACGGTACGAGCCGAGAAGTTGACACGCTTACCCGACAGGTTGCTGCGGAAGCGACCTTCCTTGCCCTTCAGGCGCTGGCTGATCGTCTTGAGGGGACGACCGGAGCGGTGGCGGGCAGGCGGGATGCCGGCGGTCTGGTTGTCGAAGTACGTCGTGATGTGGTACTGCAACAGTTCCCACAAGTCCTCGACGATGAGCTGCGGCGCACCGGCGTCACGGTTCTCCTGGAGGCGCTGGTTGATGCGGATGACGTCGACCAGCTTGTGGGTCAAGTCGTCCTCGGAGCGCTCGCCGGATTCCAGCGTGATGCTGGGGCGCATGGTGACCGGGGGCACCGGCAGGACGGTCAGGACCATCCATTCGGGGCGGCACACGTTGGGGTTGATGCCCAGCAGGGGAAGGTCCTCATCGGGGACCTTCTCGAGCCACTCGCGGACCTCGCTGGGGGTCATCTTGTGGCCGTTCTCGCGGAACGTCGTGGGCTTGTCGACATCGATGGCACCGTGCTCGCGGCCCGAGTGGGGGCTGACGGTGACGTTGCTGCACTCCTTGACGAGGCGCTTGGTCAGGATGCTGGTGTCGCGGCCCTCGTTCAAGAGCTGCATCAGTTCCTTCTCGTACTCCTCGCGGGCGCGGTCGCTGAGTAGCAGGCGGCCAGTGGCGCGGTCCGTGCTGCGCAGGATGTCGCGGATCGTCTTGACGAAGCCGACGTGGATGACCGGCATGGCCAGGTCGATGTGACCAAAGTGACCGGGGCAGTCGCCGACCTTCTGGCCGCACGTCTTGCAGCGCAGACCGGGTTCGATGACACCCAGGCGGGGGTCCATCAGGCCCATCTCGATGGGGAAGCCATCGTCGTCGTACGTGTCGGCGGTGATGATCTTCGTGGCGGACAGGCCGCGCACTTCCTTCGGACTGAGCAGGCCGAATTCCATGTAGCCGATCTTCTTCGGCTGGTTGGTCAGGGTCGGGTTCAAGCGATCGCCTCCAAGCGCATGCGGGGTGCGAGCATGAGGGCCTGCAGTTCCTCCATGAGGAGCTTGTAGGCGTAACTCATCTCGACGGGGTGGATGTCGGCGTCGTCACCGCTGCTCAGGCTGCGGTAGAAGCCGCGCCGGTCGAGCATGCCGATGAAGCCGCTCTTGGCATCCACGTATTGGACGGTGCGGTCGGACTCGTCCAGGAGACGGTCCTTGATGACCATGGCCACGCCGTGGCCGATGAGGGCGTCGCGCTCCATCTCACCGAAGCGGAGACCACCGTCGCGGGCACGACCTTCGGTCGGCTGGCGGGTGAGGATCTGCACGGGACCGCGGCTGCGGGCGTGGATCTTGCCGCTCACCATGTGGTGCAGCTTCTGGTAGTAGATGCAGCCCACGAAGATGTCGGCCTGGTACATGCGGCCGGTCTGGCCGTCGTACATCTGGCGCTTGCCGTTGTGCTTGATGCCGTTGTTCAGCAGGCTCTGGCGCAGCATCTCCTCGTTGTCGGTACCGGTGAAGGCGGTGCCGTCCATGAAGCGACCCTCCATGCTGCCGGTCAGGCCGCCGATCATCTCCAACACGTGGGCGACGGTCATGCGGCTGGGAATGGCGTGGGGGTTGACGACGATGTCGGGCGTGATGCCGTTCTCGTCGAAGGGCATGCCTTCGGCGGGGACGAGCAGACCCAGGACACCCTTTTGGCCGTGCTTGGAAGCGAACTTGTCGCCCAACTCGGGGATGCGCTGGTCGCGGACCTTGATCTTGACCATGCGGGAACCGTTGACCGATTCCGTGAGCATGACGGTGTCCACGTTGCCCTTCTCGCCGTGGCGCACGGTGACCGAGGTCTCGCGGCGCTTCTGGGGCGTCAGGAAGTCGGTGGGCTCCTCAAGGAAGCGGGGCGGGCTGGTCTTGCCGATCAGCACGTCGCCACCGGAGACGGGGCGCTCGGGGGAGATGAGGCCGTCCTCTTCGATGTACGTGTACATCTCTTCGGGGCGCACACCGCGGCATTCGGGGTCGGGGCGCTCGAAGCGGTCCTCTTGACCACCGGGGTAGCGGCGTTCTTCCGTGCTGTAGGTACGGAAGAAGGTGCTGCGGCCCAGGCCACGTTCGATGGACGCCTTGTTCATGACGATGGCGTCCTCCATGTTGTAGCCGTGGAAGCTCATCACGCAGACGACGAAGTTCTGGCCAGCCGGGCGCTCGTTGAAGTTGATGTACTTCGTGGCGTGGGTCTGGACCAGGGGCGCCTGCGGGTAGTGCAGCAGGTGGCCACGGGTGTCGGGGCGGATGCGGTAGTTGGCGTCACCGAAGCCGAGCGACTGCTTGCCCATGCCGGCACCCATGGTGATGCGCGGACTGGAGTTGTGCTCGGGGTAGGGAACCAGGCTCGAACCGATGCCGAGGATGATCATGGGGTCGATCTCCACGTGGGTGATCTCCGGCATGGTCGGATCCTGCTTCATCTGGCCCAACTTGAAGTCGAGGTCGCTCTGGTCGACGGCGATGAACAGGTTCTCCTCTTCTTCGGCGTCGATGTATTCGATGACACCTTCGTTGACGAGGTCGGACCAGTTCAGGCGGCCTTCGGCGACGTCCTTCTGGTATTCCTCGTTGTAGCGCATCTTGGAGTTCTCGACGACCAGGAGCGGGCGGCGCACGCGGCCGGCGTCGCAGTTCAGCATGACGCTGTTGGTGTCGAGGTCGTGGAAGACGTTGACTTCGTTGCTCAGCAGACCGGCGCGGCGGCGCTCCTTGATGCGGCGCACCAAGTCGGGGGCGTCGTCGTGCAGGCCGACCAGGTCACCGTTGATGTAGACCTGGGCGCCGGGGGCGTCGCGCTCGATGGGCCGGATGCCGAAGTCGCGCAGGACGCGTTCGACTTCGCGCTCGGGGAACCCTTCGCTGATTTCGACGCACAGACTGAGGTTCTTCACCAGACCACAGTTGGGACCTTCGGGGGTCTCGTTGGGGCACAGGCGGCCCCACTGGGTGCTGTGCAAGTCACGAGCTTCGAAGTGAGGCTGGCTGCGCGTCAGGGGGCTGGTCACGCGGCGCATGTGGCTCAGCGCGGCCAGGTTGCTGGTGCGGTCCAGGAGCTGGCTGACACCAGCGCGGCCGGACACCCAGTTGCCGGTGGCGAGGCTGTGCAGCAGGCGCTGCGTCAGCACGTCGGCACGGACGGCAGTCTGGATCTTGACGTCGCGGTTGCGCGCGTGGGCGCGTTCCAGCTGGTACTTCAGGTCCTTGCACAGGGCCATGAAGGCGACGCGGAACAGGTCCTCCATCAGATCGCCAGCGAGCTTCAGGCGCTTGTTGGCGTAGTGGTCCTTGTCGTCGGGTTCGCGGATGCCCAGGAACAGTTCGAAGACGGCTTGGCCCATGCGGGCAAGGAAGATGGCCTTCGTGATGCGGTCCTCGGGTTCCTGACCCAGGTGGGGCAGGAGGTTGCGGTCCATGAGGGCCTCGACGCGCTTGACACGGTATTCCTTGGCCTGGCCGCCGGCCAGACGCTTGCCGAGGTAGGCGATGGCATCCTCGCGGGTGGCCACACCGTATTCTTCGGCGGCGGACTCGATGTTGCCCAGGATGAGGGGCTCCATCTTGTTGTCCGTCATGATGGCGTGGACGATTTCTTCGTCGGACTCCATGCCGAGGGCGCGGAGCAGGATGACGAGGGGAATCTGGCCACTGGCGCTGGGGACGGTGACCATCAGGTCGCCATCCTTCTTGCGCTCGACGACGACGAGGGCGCGGTAGCCTTCGTGCTGCGAGAACACCTTGGCGATCTCGACGTCGGTGCCGTAGCGGGTCGCCTTCTCGACCAGGACGCGGTTGGGCGCCAGGTCTTCGAGGGTGATCAGGACACGCTCGGTGCCGTTGGAGATGAAGTATCCGCCGGGGTCCAGGGCGTCTTCCTGCATCTCGATGAGGCGGTCGCGGTATTCCTCATCGCTGAGGGGGCGGCCTTCGGTCTCTTCGACGACCTTGCGGTCGATGTTGCAGTGGTCGCTGTGGACCATGACCGGCAGGCGGCCGATTTGGACCATCTCGGGTTCGTGCTCGATGCCGTCGATGACGGGGACGAACTCGAGGGTGAGCGGGGCCTGGTAGGTCAGGTTGCGCAGGCGCGCCTCCATGGGGGTCAGGGGGCGCAGGCTGCCATCGGCTTCCTTGACGACGGGGCGGCCGATGCCGACCTTTCCGAGCTTGATGTAGTAGCCCTCGATGTCGGTCTGAACGACGCCACGCTCGCTGGTCTCGTCGTCGCCGATCCGGATGTGATCGATGACGTGCTGGAGACGGCTTGCGAGGAAGTCGTTGTAGCTTGCGATGTGGTGGTTGACGATCGAGCGTTCCTTGTAGAACGCGTCAACGAGTTCGCGCATGGTAATTTCCTCAGAGGGCCTCGACAACGAGGCGGTAGGCGGTGAAGCGGCCGGCGGTGGCGCTTGGGCGAATGATCTGGACAACATCGCCCACCTTGGCACCGATGACCTTGACGGCCGGATCGCTGCTCTTGATCTTGGGCAATTGTTCCTTCACGATGTTGTATTTCGCAAGGAGCGTGGGTACGTCGTCCTCAGCCAGAATCATGTGCTGGGGGACGATCGTGTGGTTGAGCACGTTGAAGCGCAGGTCGTCGTCTGTCAATGGATCACCTAAGAGACTCCACCGGGGGCCGGTTTCTCCTCAAACCGCATGGCGTGGCCTGGGGTGGCCTACCCTACGGTCCTGGATGCAAAACCGGCCGATGAGGGCCCACACTTAAGCGTTGGGGCGGCCAAGCGACCCGCCCCAGGCTGCGGCGACGCACAGCCACCCTGCAAGGCGCCAAGCGGCGCGCGACGCCGGCATCGAGGCCGGATCGCCAGGGGCAATGAAACGGGCACTACCGGGTTCGAACCGGCGACCGGCGGGTTAAAAGCCCGCTGCTCTACCTGACTAAGCTAAGTGCCCAACTGGAGGAAAAGGGGGTGCGGATGGGGGTGGCTCCGGCGAAGCCGGACGCCGCCCAAACGATCGAACGGTTGGCCGTTCGCCTGGCTGAGCTAAGTGCCCAGCTGAGGGGCAGCGCGACTTTGGTGCTGCTGAAAAACCCACCTAGCCGATGAACTGCTGTTCCCACGGCGTCGTGGGCGGCACGTCCGGATGGGCGCCGCTGAAGGCGACGGTGTAGGCGCCGCTGCCATCGAAGACGAGCAGGCTGCCATCGGCCAGGGGCTGCAGATCCAGCACGTAGGGAGCGTAGCTCGTGTCGGTCCGGATGCCTTCCTCGGCCACGAGGCTGGGCATGAAGACGCCGAGGCTTGGCAGGTCGGGCCATTGCTCGGGGCTGGCGTCGGCGGCCCAGACGCCGTTGTGGTAATTGGCGATGAACAGGGTGTCGCCGATCATGTGCATGTAGTGGGTGCTCATGTGCAGGTCACCGGACCAGCTGACGTCCACGGGCAGCGTCCAGCGCGCCACGGGGTCGAGGTTGGCGGGGTCGGTGACGTCGAGCAAGACCACTTGCCCCGTGGGGAGCTTGTAGTCGCCTGCTTGGCGGCTGCTTCCGACTTCTTGGCCGGTCAGGATGTAGTAGGAGCCGTTGCGTTCGCCCACGATTTCGGCGCTGTGGATGCTGCCGGCCAATGGCGCACCGCCCCGCTGGCCAAACACGTCGAGCAGCGTGGTCTGGCCGGGGCCGTCGATGCGGACCGCATGGAGGCCACCATCCCAGTTGGCGACCCAGAGCATGAGCTCGCCGTTGGGGTGCTGGTCCAGCGTGGCGTCCACGTGGCCGTTGAGCAGAAGCGACGGCGCGTTGCCGCTGTCATCGACTTGGCCTTCGTAGTTGGCCGAGTACTCCACGAAGGGCACGAGCTTGGGTTGGCCAGCCAGTTCTTCGACCGTGAAGACGGAGAAGAAGCTCGCCGTGTAGACGAGGTTGGTGTTGCTGGCGATGGCGTAGCTGGTGCCGTCGATGCTGGTGGCGCTGACGCTGTGGGGCCCAATGGCGGGTTGGCTGACGAAGTCGGCCACCGCCGGCTGGGTGGGGTCGCGGATGTCGATGAGGGCGATGCCGCTGGCGACCGGCAGTTCGTCTTCGGGGCCTTGGTATGTGTTGCCGCAGCGGTCGGTGAACACTGGCTGGACCGTGATGGTGTCCAGGCCGGCGCGTTCGTCGTCTTCGTGGACAATGACCAGCGGACTGGTGGCCAGGTAGGCGAAGCGCCCATCGTCGCTGATGGCGGAGTCGTAGATTTGGGCGTTGGTCAACACCAGCTCGCCCAAGTATTCGGGTGCGGCCGGGTCGGTGACGTCCAGGACGACCATGGCGACTTGGCTGGTGAAGGAATTGACCACCGCCAGGGTGCGGTCGCCAGTCTTGCTGACCTCGCCGCAGTAGTAGCCGCCGGCACCCATGCCGTGGTGTTGGGTGATGAGTGGGTCCCAGCCAAGCACCTCGAAGTTGGGTGTGGTGGCCATGTGGAGGCTGCGGTCGCTGTGGTCGTGCCCAACGGGGTCGCCGGCCCCGAAGTCGGCAAAGTCCGGGCCATAGACCGCGGCACGGGCCCAGTCAGGTTCCGTCACGGGCTCCGGTTCTGGTTCGGGTTCCGGTTCGGGGGCCGGGTCGGAGCCGAGGCAACCGGAGATGGCGATGAGGAGGACGACGGCAATCGCTCGCATGGACGCGGCCAGAACCTCTTGGTCCAAATCCCTTGTCCGCCGGTTGGGTGAAATATGGGCCCTTTGTCGGCCGACGCATGGGTGAAGTCCTCATCAAGTACCGCGTCATGCCCGACGGAACCGAGGTCGACCTCGGCCAGCTCGAAGCCGACCTGAAGGGGGCCATGCCCGCCTTCGCCAAGCTGCAGGGCTGCGAACAGAAGCCGTTCGCCTTCGGCATGAAGTGCCTCGAGACGACCATCGTCGTCGAGGACGAAGAGGGCAACAACGACAAGATCGAGGAGATCGTCTCCGGCGTCGCTGGCGTGCAGGGTGTCGAGCTCCTGGAAATGGGCCGCCTGTAAGCCGGCCTCTCGTCCCTTTTCCCTTCCACCTTCGTTGTCCATCGGAAGCCTCCGATGATTCCTGTGCGACTTATGTTGCCTGTCCCTGACTGAAACCCTATTACCCTCGGCGTCGGGTCGGCCGCCTGTGTCAGGTTTCGTCTTCTCCAGCGAATCCGTGAGCGAAGGCCATCCGGACAAGGTCGCCGACCAAATCAGCGACGCCGTCCTGGACGCCATGCTTGCGGTCGATCCATTCAGCCGTGTGGCCGCCGAGACGTTCGTCACCGCCCACCGGGTCACGCTGGGCGGCGAAGTGACGTGCAGCGGTTTCGATGACGTCGACTTGGCCGGCATTGCGCGCCGGACCATCGACCGCATCGGGTACAACAACGACGACGAGGGCATGTGGAACGGCACGGCGATCACGCCGACCATCGACATCGTGCCCCAGTCCCCCGACATCGCCATGGGCACCAGCACCCGCGACGACAGCCAAATCGGCGCCGGCGACCAAGGCATGATGTTCGGCTACGCCCAGCGCAACCACGACGTCGACGAATCCGACGACGACTTCATGCCGGTGCCCATCAGCCTGGCCCACCAACTCACGCGCCGCATGACCGAGGTCCGCCGCGACGGCACCCTGGCCTACTTGCGCCCCGACACCAAGAGCCAGGTCAGCCTGCGCTTCACGGACGATGGCAAGCCCGTCGCCGTCGACGCCTTGGTGCTGGCGGCACAGCACGCTCCAGACGTCGACCAGGAAACCATCCAGGCCGACCTGAAGGAGCACGTCGTGCACCGCGTCGTCCCCGAAGACTTCCTGCACGATGGCACGGAGTTCTTCATCAACCACACCGGCAAGTTCGTGCTGGGTGGCCCCGCCGCCGACACCGGCTTGACGGGCCGCAAGATCATCGTCGACACCTACGGCGGTTGGATTCCCCACGGTGGCGGCGCATTCAGCGGCAAGGACTGCATCAAGGTCGACCGCAGCGCCGCATACTACAGCCGCTACGCCGCCAAGAACCTCGTCGCCGCCGGCGTGGCCGACAAGCTGCAGATTCAGGTCGCCTACTCCATTGGCAGCCTGCAGCCGGTGAGCTACAACGTCGAAACCTTCGGCACGGGCAAGATCAGCGACGCCGCCATTGTGGACCTGCTGAAGACCCAGTTCAGCTTCGCACCGGGCGACATCATCAACCAACTCGAGCTGCGCCGCCCCATCTTCGAGCCCACCGCCGCGTACGGCCACTTTGGTCGCCGCGACGTGGACCTGCCATGGGAAGCCCTGGACCGCGTCGAAGCCGTCCACGACGTCGTCGGGACGTTGGTCTGACCATGACGCCGCAGGACGCGACCCTGCGGCCCGACACCGAAGCACGCCTGCGCCAGCTGCTGCAAGAGCGTATCTTGGTGCTGGATGGCGGCATGGGCACCATGCTGCAAGAGGCGCAGCTCAGCGCCGACGACTTCGGGGGCCCGGAACTGGAAGGCTGCAACGAGCACCTGGTGCTGACCCGCCCCGAGGTGATTCAAGGCATCCACGAAGCCTACTTCGACGCCGGCGCGGACATCGTGGAGACCGACACCTTTGGTGCCACCGCCATCGTGCTGGCCGAGTACGGCTTGCAGGACAAGGTGCACGAAATCAACGTCGCGGCGGCGCGCGTCGCCTGCGCGGCCCGGGACGCCGTCGCCCAGCGTTGCCCCGAGCGCGCGGATGCGTTGTTCGTGGCCGGCAGCATCGGACCCACCACCAAGGCGCTGACCGTCACGGGGGGCACGACGTTCGACGAGTTGCTGCAGAACTACCGCGACCAAGCCATCGGACTCATCGAGGGGGGCTGCGACCTGTTGGTCATCGAGACCGCCCAGGACACCCTCAACATGAAGGCGGCCGCCATCGGCGTGGAGGACGCATTCACCCGCACGGGCCGGCGCTTGCCGGTCATCCTGAGTGCCACCATCGAGCCCACCGGCACCATGCTGGCGGGCCAAGACATCGAGGCCTGGTACACCAGCATCGCGCACTTCCAGCCGTTGGCCGTGGGCATGAACTGCGCCACGGGCCCGGAGTTCATGACGGACCACATCCGCAGCTTGGCTCAAGTGGCCGACTGCGCCATCAGTGTCTATCCCAACGCGGGGCTGCCCGACGCGGACGGCACCTACCCGGAGACTCCCGAGATCTTGGCCGGGCACTTGGAGCCGTTTGTGGAGAGCGGTTGGATCAACCTCGTGGGCGGTTGCTGTGGCACCACGCCCGAGCACGTGCAAGCCATCCGCCAACTGGTGGACGGGCGACCCCCACGCCGGGCCGACGCACCCCGAGGCGGCGTGGTATCCGGCATCGAGAATCGCTCCATCGACCCGGACACGCGACCGGTCTTGGTGGGCGAACGCACCAACGTCATCG